>CADBQK010000313.1 GCA_902796775.1 uncultured Lachnospiraceae bacterium | reverse complement strand
CTGAAATCGAAAAAGCCATATGTTCTTTTATATGTGCGCATGACGGGGTCAAGGCAAGGGAGATCGCTAAAAGCCTGGGGCTTGACCACACGACGGTAAACAGGCTCTTGTACCAGTCCCCCCTTATGAAGGAACTTTGCTGGCAGGATAAGGCATATGGCTGGCACGGCCTGATCCGTCAGTCCTATCCGCATCACGGCCTTCGTGAGATCTGCGGTTATTATAGCGATGTGCGGGATTTTCTGGCGCTTTCTGAGGAAGAGTGGCTGGAAAAGCTGAAAGAAGGATGTATCAGTATCGGCAGGAATCTGAATGATACGCGCGGCCTGATCCATTCCTTTTTGGACTGCCGGGAAACGATGATCCGTCTCTTTACTGATCTTGATCAGATGACGGATGCCGCTTATGATGACTGGGAGATCGTGTTCGAGTTAAAGTTGAAGCGAGGGAAATACATCCGGATCTACGCCGATGTCCTTGTTATCACAGAAAACAGGATCTTCTCACTGGAATTCAAGATGAAGGATACTATCGATCCGGAAGAGGTCCTGCAGGCAGCAAAGTACACGCCATACCTGGAGATCGTGTTCGGCGCATCCTATGATGTGATCCCGGTCCTTGTCCTTACAAGGGCAGAAGAACTCTATCAGCATGCATCGATCGGCAGCACGGACATGCTTCTGCCGGTCTGTTCCGGGGATATGCTGTTTAATGTTTTTGATGAATACATGGGCCTGCTTGGGTGATCGGATCCGCAGGAGAAAGGAAGAAGCCTCATGCAGTTTGAAAAGATAGAAAAAAAGGAAGAAGGCAAGTTTATCACACGCTATGATCTCACCTACCGACTGGAGAACGGAAAGGAAAAAATCTATGAGATCATCAGCCGTGACCGCGATCTTACAAGCCTTTCGGATCTTCGGAAGAAGGATGCGGATGCCGTCATCCTGATCATGGAAGATGAGAGCGGAGAGAAGATTTTGTTGAACCGGGAGTTCCGCATGGCAGTCGGCAGCTGGGTGTACAACTTTCCGGCGGGGCTGATCGATGCAGGGGAAACCCCGGAAGAGGCAGCGAAAAGAGAGCTGTATGAAGAAACCGGCCTTTCGATCAGGAAGGTCAAGGATACGATCAGCAACAGCTACAGTGCCATCGGATTTACCAATGAGCGGACCGTCTGTGTGATCGGAGAAGCGGAAGGGACCTTTAAAGAGAGCACTTCCGCAGAAGAAGAGATCGAACCTGGTTGGTATACCAAAGAGCAGGTCAAAGAACTGCTTAAGACCGAGAGCTTTGCGGCCAGGACACAGGCATACTGCTATCTGTGGAGCCGCTGAAAGAACAGCATGAGTTTACACTATGACGGCCACGAAACAGTGCCGGACAAAGGGAACGGACTGCAGAATAATAGAAATACTGGATGATGTATTGCGTGATGCTAAGGAGGTAACGAAAATGAAAATCGCTGTCAGATACTATACAAAGACAGGAAACACCAAAAAGCTGGCTGAAGCCATTGGAAAAGCAGTGGGTGCAGACGCACTTCCCATCAGCACGCCCGTTGATGAGCCGGTTGACATCCTGTTCCTTGGCAATTCCTATTATGCGTTCAATATTGATCCGGAAGTGCGGGATTTTGTCAGAGGACTGGATAAGAGCAAGGTAGGCAGGATTGTGAATTTCGGCTCTGCAGCCATGCTGAATTCCACATATAAGAAGGTAAAAGCGGAAGCGGATAAAGCCGGTGTTCCGATGGATGAGCGGGAGTTTCACTGCAGGGGCGAGTTTAAGGGCATCCATAAGGGAAGACCGAATGAGTCCGATATGAAAGCAGCCGCGGAATTTGCACGAAAGATCGTTGAATGAGCTGCACAGGAAAAACTGCTGCAGGGGATGAGAAGGTGGGAGGACAGCTGTTTTGGATCACCCGCAGCGGAGATACGGTCTGTACGCATCCTGCGAGCGGCGTCTGCTGTCGAAATACTCGCTCATGAGGATCTGCTCCAGGTAGCGCAGGTAGGTCTCATCACGCGGCAGTTTTTCCAGAAACGTGTCGATGTATCCCAGGAATCCTGCGGCTTCACGTTTTCCGCGAAACCCGAATTCCGCTTTTGCATGCTGTAAAAACTCAGATCTTGTCATGTTCCTATCCTCAGATGTTGTAGTTGGCAAAAAACATGGCATCAGGCTCAAACGGAAGGGCAAGATCCATGCCCATGTTTTTCATTTCTTTCAGTTTGATCAGAAGCAGGTTGACGTCCACGCCCAGGTTTTTCGCCGCGTCTTCCACACTCATGCCGAAGCGCAGGTACATCATCATCTCCTTCTCGTCGATCAGCAGGTGCGCCGCAAAGGCGTTTGCCTCATACTCGATGCGGTCTCCCTTGAAAAACAGCGTCTCTTCCTGCAAAAAGGAGCAGCTGGCGTAGTTCCGGTGCAGCTGGTCATGCCCGATCTCGTGGGCGAGCACCATAAGCCGGATGAATCCTTCCACACGGCTGTTTAAGAGGATGACCCTCTGGTGCATCTTTGCCGTATACAGGCCCAGCAGCGTGCTGAAGTTGTCCCGCTCATACAGAAGGATACCCAGCATGGAGATGAGCTCTTCTAAGGAGCGGTATTCTTTTTTCCGAAGGGCCATGGCCTTCTTATATATGGTGAGGGAGTCATTCATGTTGTCATCCTTTCTGCCGCATTATCTGTGCGGCAAGAAGGTGTGTGTCCGGGCTCAGCAGGAAAACTCCCGGACGATGCTTCCGGACATCGTGTCGTAGTAGGCAGTGGAGTCGACTACGCATCCTGTGTCCTTCAGGATAATGACCGGCATATCTTCGCCGCCTATGCTCATGCGGCTGTTCTCATTGGCAAAGACCCATGCATTTGTATATTCCGTGCAGTGGCAGATATCTTTCAGATATCGGCCGGCTGCATTTCTTGCCTCTTCATATGTGATCATGTTATTTCCCCTTGTAGGTGCAGGTGCGGCATGACAGGCGCTATGTGTTTCCCTACGCCCTGGAGTCTACCAGAAAGCCCTGACAAAAAAATGTACAATGCCTATTGGTTGTCGCGGAAGCGGAACGGCGTGTACTTCTTGCGGTTGATCTTCTTGGCGTCCCAGTACACCTCCTGCAGTGCCTGCATGACGGCGTCCTTATCTTCTTCAGAGAGATTTCCTGCCGCAAACATGCCGGCGAAATCATCCACCATCTTTTCTGCCTGACGCCGGGATCCGGCGCCGTATGCTTCGCCTGCCTTTGTGATAAACATGTCGGTAT
>CADBQK010000312.1 GCA_902796775.1 uncultured Lachnospiraceae bacterium | reverse complement strand
CATGATTACGGCAACTTTGAAAAGGTCGGCCCACTGGGAATGGATCTTCCCACAAATGACGAGCGTATTACAACGGAACCGGGAGACTTGATTCTGTATCAGGGAAATCAGATTACAATCTACTACGATACGAACACATGGAGTTTTACTCGTCTTGGAAAAGTGCAAGGCCTGTCACAAACGAAGCTGAAGGCCATGCTGGGCGACACAGATGTGACGGTTACATTCTCCTTAAGCATGACATGCATTAAGGACTGAGGATACATATGCCGCAGATTATATTGCTTTTCATCAAGAGAAACAAAGTGAAATATAGAACTTGAGCAGAGGTTGACAAAGTATGACAAAAGCTTTATAATGACACTCGACCGACAGCCTGTCGAGTTAGAAGGGAAGAGTATATGCGCATTGTCAAAGAAGCTGGTGAGCGGAAAAACGAGATTCTGGATGCAGCGGCAGAGCTGTTTGCTGCCAGGGGATACGAAGAAACCAGTACCGGCGATATCCTGGCCCGAGTAGGTATTGCCCGGGGGACTCTGTATTACCACTTTAAGTCCAAGGAGGACATCCTGGACGCTCTGATTGAGCGTACCAACAGTATGCTGATCGCCAAAGCTAAAAAGGCAGCAGCGGACCAGAGTCTGCCTGTGATAGAAAGAATCGTCCGCACCATCATGAGCCTGAAAGTCGATAACGGAGAAGCCGCCATTGATCATGAGGTGCTTCAGCAGGTTCACAAACCCCAAAATGCTCTTATGCATCAGAAGATGCAGCAGAGCCTTCTCGACGGAGTAGTCCCGGTACTCACCAGCCTCGTGGAGGAGGGAAACGCTCAGGGCATCTTCCATGTCGAATATCCCCAGGAAACTACGGAGCTGCTGGTTCTGTATCCTGTCATTGTCTTTGATGACTGCTTTCAGCAGACCCAGGAGCAGCTGATGAACCGGGTACAGGCTTTTATCTATAATGCCGAAAAGCTTCTTGGCGCAGAAGAAGGCAGTCTGTCAGCCCCCATAGCACAGCTCTTTCAGCAGGGTTTTTGGTAAAGAATAAAAAAGGGATTACCCCCCTTTTTATTTTTCAAGCATTACCGACAGGCAGTCAGTCGACTGCAGGTTCATCAACACATGATTCTAAGAAATGGAGGAATAAACTCATGACCAGACAAATGAATCCAGCTCCTTACAAGTACCGTCCGGTTCTGTTCTTCATCCTGACCTATCTCTTTACCTGGATCTTCTGGGTTCCAGCCATCTTCGTGACGGAGAATACCGGTGCACTGCTGATGGTTATCGGACTGATTGCTCCTGCAATGGTTTCCACCATCTTTGTGCTTTTCTCCGGCTCAGAAGAACTGAAGCAGGACCTGAAAAACAAGCTTATAGGTTTTTACAAGGTCAGATGGGTGAATGTTTTACTTGCAATGGGGATTTTCGCCCTGATCATAGTCTGCTCTATTCTCCTGTCTCTCCTCTTTGGCCAGAAACTGGATCAGTTTTCCCTCACCAGGGACTTTTCCTTCACAGGGGTGGGCATCGGCAGCGCGCTGTTCACGATCCTCCTGGCATCCATTATTGAGGAAGTCGGCTGGAAGGGCTACTGTGAGGATTCCATAGGAAACTATATGAACTGGTTTTGGGAGTCTATGATCTTTGGTGCGGTCTGGTCGTTCTGGCATTTCCCGCTGATCTTCATTCAGGGCACTTACCAGGCCGGCCTTATGGTGAATCCTCTGTATGTTATCAATTTCTTCGTGTCCGGTATTCCCCTGGGCTTTATTATCACGTGGGTCTATTTGGCCAGTGACCGTTCCATCCTGGCCTGCATGATCTTCCACCTTTTCGTCAATTTCATGCAGGAAAAGATCGCCATGACTCCGGAGACCAAGTGCGTGGAGACCATTGTTGTCATTGCGGCTGCAGCCATCATTGTCCTGCTCAATAAGGACATGTTTTTTGAGACCCGCCATGTAGGCCGGCTTTTGGAGGACGTACAAACCCCTCTAAAAGATTATCGATATGATCTGGATATCCAGTCTCATATGATCGGACTGTAAGAAAAGAATAGGGAAATCAGTCACGGGAAGCTGGTGAAATACATATGAGGCATACAGTAGAATGGTTAAGGGAGGAAGGATATGTTGATGTACCAGAAGAAACTAAGATTATGGATGTCAGGTTTCCGGCAGAGATTT
>CADBQK010000311.1 GCA_902796775.1 uncultured Lachnospiraceae bacterium | reverse complement strand
TGTCGGCGTCGGCCTTCCCGACAAGGGCCGGTGCCGTCTCAAGATAGAGGATGGTGTGTGTGTGATCTACTGCGCCGCATCCGATATCGGCCAGGGATGTCTGACCGTATTCTGCCAGGATGTGGCAGAGGCAACAGGACTGCCCCTTTCCCGGATCCGCAATGGACAGAGCAATACGGAGAATGCACCGGATTCCGGTACCACTTCCGGATCCCGCCAGACCCTGCTCTCAGGCGAGGCAGTCCGCGGGGCGGCTTTCCTGCTCCGGGAGGATATGAAGCGAGCAGCAGCAGGTGAACTGGATTTATCTGCAGCAGATTCGATGGTGACCGAAGGTTTTGGTGATGGCAGCAATGCCGGTACCTACGGAGTAAAAGGATCGAATACGTCAGTTTGCGGCAGCCCGGTGGAAGATCCGGGGGCTGCACTTGATATGCTGGAGGGCCGCGAATATCTCTATGAGTATTTTGAGCCGACAGATAAGCTGGGGGCAGATAAACCCAACCCGAAGAGTCATATTGCCTATGGGTTTGCCACTACAGTAGTGATTTTGGATGATGAAGGCAAAGTCACGCAGGTATATGCAGCGCATGATTCCGGAAAGGTCATCAATCCGATCGCTATACAGGGACAGATCGAGGGAGGCGTACTGATGAGTATGGGCTATGCCCTGACGGAGGACTGGCCGCTGGTGGACTGCGTGCCGAAGGTGAAATTCGGGACACTCGGCTTGCTGCGGGCTAACCAGATTCCGGATATCCATGCAATTTATGTAGAAAAGGAAGAGCTCCTGGGCGTGGCCTACGGAGCGAAGGGGATTGGAGAGATTGCTGCCATTCCGACAGCCCCGGCAGTACAGGGAGCATACTATGCCCTTGACCACAAATTCCGCACCAGTCTGCCAATGCAGGATACATACTACAAAAAGAAAAAGAAATAACACGATCTTACAGGGCGGGAAAGACTCCCGCCCTGCTTGAGTTTTCTTAAAAGAAGAATAAAAACGACAGCTATAAAACTGTGCTAAAATATTTTTATTAAAACTAAAAAAAAGTTTGGGTAAACTATTGACATTACCGGAAAAAGTGATATGATGGGATCGTGCCAAACAAAAAGTTAGCCAATAAGACAATTTGTTGAATCATATCATAAAAGGGGAAGAGAAAGATGGAGAAGATCAGTTGGAAACTGAACACAATGCCGAAAAGCGATGATCGTTACCTTTCGGTTATGGATCTGAAACAAGTTAAACAGGCAAGAAGCTTTCACCAGAGTTTTCCCCAGTATTCAATTACGCCGCTGGCGGAGCTGGACGGGATGGCTGCCCGGCTGGGGCTGGGCGGCATATATGTGAAGGATGAGAGCTTCCGCTTCGGACTCAATGCCTTCAAAGTACTCGGCGGTTCCTACGCGATGGCAAGATACATCGCTTCTGAGATGGGAGAGGATGTCTCGAAGATGACCTACGATTACCTGACCAGCGAGCAGCTGAGGAAGGATTTCGGCCAGGCAACATTCTTCACTGCGACAGACGGAAATCACGGACGCGGAGTTGCATGGGCTGCGAACAAGCTTGGGCAGAAAGCAGTCGTTCATATGCCCAAGGGAAGTACACTGACCCGAAAAGAGAATATTGCCAAAGAGGGAGCAACGGTCACGATCGAAGAGATGAACTACGATGATTGCGTCCGGCTGGCGGCTGCAGAGGCGGCACAGACAGAGCACGGTGTAATCGTGCAGGATACAGCCTGGGAGGGTTATGAAGAGATTCCTTCCTGGATCATGCAGGGATACGGCACGATGGCAGCAGAGGCAGCAGAGCAGCTTCGCCAGAGAGAGGTAAGCCGCCCTACTCATATATTTATTCAGGCAGGTGTCGGAAGTCTGGCAGGCGCAGTGGTCGGATACTTCACCAATCTCTTCCCGACGGATCCTCCGAAATTCGTCATCATGGAAGCGGATGCGGCGAATTGCCTGTACCGGGGTGCGGTAGCCGGGGACGGCAAGCCGAGGATCGTCAGCGGCGATATCCAGACGATCATGGCAGGTCTGGCCTGCGGCGAGCCGAATACGATCGGCTGGGATATCCTGAGGAACCATGCAAGCGCATTCATTTCCTGCCCCGACTGGGTATCAGCCAAGGGTATCCGGATGCTGGCAGTTCCTTTGAAGGGCGATCCGGTTGTGATTTCCGGTGAATCCGGTGCGGTCGGCATGGCAGCCCTTTCTGCAATCATGCGGGAGGATGATTATAAGGAGCTTAGACAGGCACTAGAGCTGAACCGCTACAGCCAGGTACTGCTGTTCTCTACCGAGGGCAACACTGATCCCGATAAGTACAGGGATGTCGTCTGGGACGGCGAGTACGCGACAAAGTAAAACAGTTTGACAGCTGGAAGAATGAGACATTATCAGACGGATCTCCGCTGTGAAGACTGACGGCGGAGGGAGAACTTTTATATTATACAGGCTGCCCGGGGCTCCGGATCAGAGGGTGATGAGCAGCCGGAGAAACCAAATTGCCAGACAGGAGGAATGAGAGATGGCACTGGATTATGCAAAGATCAAGGAAGCTGCAGAAGGTTACAGGGCGGATATGAGCGCATTCCTGCGCTCGATGATCAAATGCCCCAGCGAGAGCTGCCAGGAGAAGGAAGTCGTAGCCTGCATCAAGGCGGAGATGGAGAAACTCGCTTTTGATAAGGTAGAGGTGGACGGCCTCGGCAATATTATTGGCTGGATGGGTGAGGGAGACAAGATCATTGCGATCGATTCCCACATTGATACTGTCGGGATCGGCAACATTGACAACTGGGAATCCGATCCTTACGAAGGTTACGAGACAGATGAGATCATCTACGGACGCGGCGGCTCCGATCAGGAGGGCGGACTGGCCAGTGCAGTGTACGGCGCCAGGATCATGAAGGATCTGGGTCTCATTCCCGAAGGATACAAAGTGATGATCGTAGGCAGTGTTCAGGAGGAAGACTGCGACGGTATGTGCTGGCAGTATATCTACAATAAAGACGGGATCAAGCCGGAATTCGTCATTTCTACCGAACCGACCGACGGCGGCATTTACCGGGGGCACCGTGGAAGGATGGAGATCCGCGTGGATGTCAGAGGTACTTCCTGCCATGGCTCCGCTCCGGAAAGAGGCGACAACGCTATCTATAAGATGGCCGATATCATCTCGGATGTCCGGGCACTCAACAACAATGGCTGTGATGAGAGTACGGAGATCAAAGGCCTTGTCAAGATGCTTGATCCTAAATACAATCCGGATCATTTTGAAGATGCCCGCTTCCTCGGCAGAGGAACCTGCACAGTCTCTGAGATCTTCTTCACTTCTCCGAGCCGCTGTGCAGTGGCGGACAGCTGCGCGATCTCCATTGACCGGCGCATGACCGCCGGCGAGACCTGGGATTCCTGCCTGGATGAGATCAGAAATCTGCCCAGTGTACGCAAGTACGGTGATGACGTCAAAGTTTCCATGTACATGTATGACCGTCCGTCCTGGACCGGCGAGGTTTATGAGACTGAGTGCTATTTCCCGACCTGGATCAACAAGGAGAGCGCAGCTCATGTACAGGCTCTGTATGAGGCACATACCGCGCTTTACGGCGAGAAGCGTATGGGCAGCCCTGCAGCTATGCCGCTCCGTAATCGTCCGCTGATCGATAAGTGGACATTCTCTACCAACGGCGTTGCGATCCAGGGACGATACGGCATCCCCTGCGTAGGCTTCGGGCCGGGCGCAGAGAGCCAGGCTCACGCTCCTAACGAGATCACTTACAAAGATGACCTGGTCAGGTGTGCAGCAGTCTATGTCGCAGCTCTGAATCTGTATAAGGGCGGTGCGGGCGAAGATGCCGCACAGTTCAGGGCAGGTAAGACAGACAACGAGATTTTGTAGGATTGCGGGAGTGAGAGGGCACCCCACAGGGAAGAAAAAGAGTGCTGTGGGATGCCGAAAGCGCGGAGGCAAAGCCTGAGGAAGCACCCCACGGAGAGGAAAAGCAGGGGTGGAGGGTGCCAGTCGGCCTGAGTTTGGGAGTGAGAGGGCACCCCACCAGGAAGAAAAAGAGAGTTGTGGGGTGACGGCGAGACAAAGGCA
>CADBQK010000310.1 GCA_902796775.1 uncultured Lachnospiraceae bacterium | reverse complement strand
GGTCGGTGCTTTCGTCCTGAATGAGAAAGCTGCGGCTTCCTCTCTGGTCCCGGGAGACCATGGAACCACATACGGCGGAAATCCGCTTGCATGCCGGGCTGTATCGACCGTCTTTGATTTGTTTGATGAGATGCAGATCATTGAACATGTGAAGGAGATTACTCCTTACTTAGAGAAGGTCCTTGACGGGCTGGTCGATCAATATGACTGCCTGAAAACCCGCCGCGGAAAAGGTCTCATGCAGGGGCTGGTAGTCGAGGGATATCCGGTTGGAAAGATCGTATCCAAAGCTCTTGAGAATGGACTGGTAATTCTTTCTGCCGGATCGGACGTTATCCGACTTGTTCCGCCGCTTGTGATCACACGTGAGGACATCGACCACATGGCTGCTCTGCTCAGCCAGGTGCTGGAAAGTATTGCATAGTAAGATAGATGGATGGAGATAGAGTTTCAAACCCTATCTCCATTGCTTTTTTCTTTCTTTTTCAATATCATATGTATTTTTATCGCCGCATGAATGGAAGCGATATTCTCAGGATCCTTCAGTTCCAGACCAAGGATTTCCTCTATCTTTCCCAACCGGTATTTCAGAGTATTCCTATGAATGAGCAACTCCTTGGCAGTCTCCGGAAGACGAAAATGATGTTTATAATAGCATTGAAGCGTCCGAAACAAGTCCAGATGCTTTTGCTTTTCATATTCGAAAAGAGGAGTTAAAAAATGGTTATGGTACTTTTCCAACACATCCAGGTCTTTGATCATCAAAAGCAAAGAATATAGATCAGCTTCATTGTAAAAGGCAGGAGAAGATATGGTACTGTCCAGCCAGGTCAGATAGGAAGCTTCTTTCGCCTGTTTGTAGCTTAATGGAAGTTTCTGGGGGAGATGGCAAGGCAGTCCGACGCCAGCATGAAAAGACAGATCTGGATACAGAGTCCGCATATTTTGCAGTATCTTTTCTATAGCTGCAGAAATCTTCTCGCAGGACTCTTCAGCAGTAAGAAAAAGTAAGGTGTTCTTTTCAAAGCTTAGTAGAACGGAAGGAAAAAAGTGATCAAATGCACTTCGTGCGCACCGAAGCAGTTTTCTTTGATATGCATGGTAATCATATGCATCTTCAGATGCCGATGAAGAACCTGAATAAGTACTCTCGAGGACACCTGCACGGTAGGGATGCTTAAGGCTGAAATTGATTCTGCTCAGAATCTCTTCCAGGTGTTCATGGGAGGCAAGAGAACCGGAAAGAAGCGCATTCAGAATATTAGAGGATTCATGATCGGCAATTTCCCTGGAGATGATTGCATTGCAGATACTTCTGCTGGCATCAACGAGCTTTACTTCCCAGGGGAGAGTGAAGATAGGAAGAGCCAGTCTATCTGCTTCCAACCTGATCTCTTCGGATAACTCCGTAAAATATCTTCCAAATGAAATCAGGATTCCGGATATGTTGCAGCTCGCATATTCCGGAAGCATTTTAAGAAGGCGTGAAGAAGATCCTTTGATCGAAATACCGGTTAGTATGACCAGTTCATTTCCGTTGATCCATTGCCGCCCATTTTCCAGATCATCTATCACATCACCAAAATAGACCCAGTCGATAATACGATCCAGCCCGTTTGCTCCACCGGCTACCTTGAGACCTTTCAGGGCTGGAAGATATAGTATTTCTTTGCAGGAAATTCCCATTATTACATTCCTCTTTGTCTCATTGGACAATAAAATTCGGTTCCATGGACATTGTTCAGCAAAAAAACCACTTTTATAATAGACAAAAACAGAGCTTTTTTCAACAAAAGACAGAAAGAGAGGGTATGTTTATGACTAAAAAGTGGTTATTGTATCCCGTACTGGCCTGTTTTGCAGGAATGTTGATCTGCCAAAATGTTGCTGCGGAAGATCCGCTGAATGTTGCAGTTCTTGTCCAGGATGACGAAATGATCCATGATTGGGATCCGGCAATCTCATATAGCTCGGATCACCATGTATTTCTTCAGGTATATGAAAATCTGGTTCGGTATGATGCAAATACCGGAGAGTACATTAATGTACTTGCTACTGATTATTCGGTTTCTGAAGACGGACTTGCATGGACTTTCCACCTTAGGGATGATGTACAATTTCATTGTGGTGAACCATTTACCGCAGCAGCTGTAAAGTATTCTATCGAGCGCAATAAGAACATGCAGAAGGGTGCCTCTTATCTTTGGGATGAGTTGGAAGAGGTTGAAGTTGTAGATGACTATACAGTAATATTCCATTTATCAGAACCCATTGCGCTTTTGGAAGTACTCTCCTGCCAATATGACGCATACATTTACTGCCCGACTTGTGCGGGAGAAGATCTGAAAGAGAGCTCAGAATGGTTCTATCAATTCCATATGTGCGGGACAGGTCCATATATGCTTCAGGATTATACGAAAGGGAGTAATCTCATCCTTACCAGGAATGACAATTACTATGGGGGCTGGAAAGATAATCAGTTTGATAAGGTTGTATTTCAGAAGGCGATAGAAGCTTCCAGTCGCAGGCAGATGGTAGAAGGAGGAGAAGCACAGGTAGCGATCAATATCGTTCCGACAGATGCAGAAACGCTGGCGTCAAACACGAACCTGACAGTTAATATTGTGGATGCTTCTAAAGTAGTGAACTGCTATTTCAATACCTTAAAGGCACCTCTGGACGACGTTCGAATCCGTAAGGCACTTATGTACGCATTCCCCTTTGATGATGTTATCGAGTATGTCAAACTTGGAAAATACGGGACATTTCCGACTGATGCAGTTGCTCCCCATGTCGTAAACGGAGCAACAGAATCGCAGCCCTATCATTATGATCTTGAGGAAGCAAAGAAGCTTTTACAAGAGGCAGGATGCCCGGACGGCGGTTTTGAGGTAAATGTGACATTTAATACAGATAATGGGGATACCCGCAAGATGGCAGAATTATGGGCATCCGAACTGGATAAACTGGGGATCACACTTCGTATTGAAGGCGGTGCCTGGGATGCCGTATATGGAACGGCTAAAAGCGCAGATCCGCAGGCAAGACAGGATATTTTCCTTGTGGAAACCTCCGTAGATACGATGGGCGTTTATTCGACTTATGCATCCGGTGTGATGAAAGACGCTTCCTGGAATTTCTCTGGATATGGAGATGAAGCGCTCGATGAAGAGTATAAGCAGGCTTATTATCTGTCCTCGACAGATCCGGAAAACGGCATAGCAAAAATGCAGGAAATCGCAGGAAAATATGCGGAAAACTGTGCGGTAACGAATGTTTGCGATATGAGATTAGTCATTGTTACCACAAAAGATTTCGGAGGATTTGTCTATAATGCTGCGTATGACAACACGGTCTTCTTTTACGACTGTTATAAAATAACTGAGTGAAAGACCGTGGAGATCAAAGATAGACTTACAAATGTATCTTGATGGAACTTATGCCGCTGCTTATGACTATTGCGATGAGCAGTGGCATTAGTTTTACAGCTTTAGAAGCTGACAGGGAGGAATGTTTATGCTCAAACATGGAGCAAAACGGATATTGCTGAGTTTTCTGGTTTTGTTTGGAGTGATCATTATCACGTTTTCCATAACGAGGGTATTGCCGTCTGATCCGGCACTTAAATGGGCTGGCCCAAAGGCAACGCCGGAACAAGTTGAAAAAGCCAGAATAGAGCTGGGATTGGATCAGCCATTCTATAAACAGTTTTCCAGTTATCTGTCTGATTTGATCCGCGGAGATCTGGGAACCTCTTATGTTTCGAGGGTATCCGTGACACAAGAACTTCAAAGCGCGATCCCTGCCACATTGGAACTGGTTTTCTATGCCATTTTGCTTTCTATCATTTTCGGCATCTGGATGGGCATCTATTCAGCAAAGCATAAGAACCATTTTATTGATCATATGGTGCGCCTTTTTTCCATGGGATCAGTTTCCATTCCCTCTTTCGCTCTGGCATTGGTTCTCCAGCTTATTTTCTTTAATCTGCTTAATATTCTTCCAATGGGAGGCAGGGTCAGCACGATGACAATGATCATGGGAAACATTCCGCATATTACCGGATGGCTTACCATAGACAGCTTGTTAACCGGCAACTTAAGTCTGTTTAAGGATGCTCTGCTTCATCTGATCCTTCCATGCATTCCCATTGCTTTATATCCAATGGGATCACTTGCAAGAATGACCAGGTCAAGTCTGTTGGAAGTATTGGGAGAGGATTATATTACTGCAGAACGATCCTATGGCATCAAAGAATCCATTGTCCTCTGGAAATATGCACTGAAAAATACAATCGGCACAACAGCGACTGTGACAGCACTCAACATTGGCTATACGCTTGTAAATACGTTCCTTGTAGAAGCAGTGTTCAACTGGCCCGGGATTGGTACTTACGTATCCAGCGCTATACTCGCCATGGATTATCCTGCGATCATGGGGGTAACCCTTTTTTCAACAGTTGCATATCTGATACTGAACCTGATCGCTGACCTGATTGTTGCTGTAGACCCAAGAGTTCGGCGCTAGGAGGGACAATTACGATGAGTAAAAAAGAATTGGCTACAAAGCTTAGAGAATGGAAACTGTCTTTGTTTCTTTATAATCGCAATCTCCTCTCCAGAATCTCCTTAATCCTGTTGATTGTTTTAATTGTGATCGCTGTCTTAGCACCGGTGCTGGCACCTTACCCTTCAGATGCAGGAAGTGCAACACATCCGGAACAATTTCTGTCTGCACCATCCACTGCACATCCTTTCGGAACAGATGAATTGGGCAGAGATATTCTCAGCAAAGTTATATATGGATGTCGTATATCATTGATTTCTGCGATGGTAACTGTCCTGTTCGCTTTGCTGATCGGATCTTTTCTTGGCGCAATTGCTGGCGGAATCGGTGGATGGGTGGAAGAGACGATCATGCGCATCACTGATATTTTTCTGAGTTTTCCTCCGCTGCTGCTGGCAATCTGCATTACGGCTTTGATGGGGGCCTCCTTGAGAAATGCACAGATTGCCATGATTCTTTCCTGGTGGCCATGGTATACCAGAATACTGAGAGGACAGGCGGTTGGCATAAAAGAAAGACAGTTTGTTAAGTCGGCAGAAGCAATCGGAACCAGCAGATGGAAGATCATCTTCAAACATATCGTTCCCAACTGCCTTCCTCCCATTATTATTCAGGCTTCCCTGGATATGGGATCCGTGATTATGACACTTGCGAGTCTGGGATATTTGGGATTGGGAGCGCAGGCCCCCAGTCCGGAATGGGGGCTGATGGTGAATACCAGTAAGACATATATCATGCAGGCACCATGGTATACGGTTTTTCCATCGCTAGCTATTTTTGTAACTGTACTTGTTTTCAACCTTATTGGGGACGGCCTTCGTGAGGTGATGGACCCGAGAACCAGAAAACTGTGAGGTACCGGTACGATGGGTATGTATTTAGAGATTAAAAACTTAAAGGTTGACAGAAAAACATTTGAAGGCGTTCATAATGTACTGGATATTGATTATCTGGGAATCGAAAAGGGGAGCACCTTTGGTCTGGTGGGCGAATCAGGAGCAGGAAAGACTGTGCTGGCTTTAACGATTCTCGGCCTGCTGGCCATGCCGCCCGGCATCATTCGCTCAGGAGAGATCCTTCTTAACGGCGAGGATCTTCTTAAAAAGAGGCCTCAGGAGATGGCAAAACTCAGAGGAAGCATCATATCTATGATTTTTCAGGATCCAATGTCTGCACTGAATCCTGTTTTCACCATCAAACAGCAGATGATAGAGGTAATTCGTACCCATAAGCATTGTTCTGTTAAAGAGGCGGAACAGGAAGCCCTGGAGATGACGAAAACTGTAAAACTCCCGGATCCGGAAAAGATTCTGACGAAATACCCGCATGAACTTTCCGGAGGCCAGAGACAAAGGGTGATCATCGCGATGGCTCTATTATGCGGAGCAGAACTGATCATAGCGGATGAACCAACACGTAATCTAGATGTGACTATTCAGGCCGGGGTATTGAAACTAATCGCGGAACTGCAAAAAAAATTTGGAGTAACTGTCTTGTTTATAGCTAATAATTTCGGGTTGGTTACGGCAGTCTGTGATAAGATGGCAATTCTGCAGGACGGAAAGATCGTAGACCGTGGAAACGCAAAAACGCTTTTGTCCACTTCTGAAAATGCATATACAAAGTGTCTGATTCAGGCAGTAACACCGCAGCGTAAGGAAGAAGGGCACAGAATATTTTCAGAAGAGACGATACTGAAAGTAACAGATCTGAAGAAATATTTTGAGGTCCAAAAAGCTTTCAATACCGCGCCAAAGCAATATGTGAAAGCAGTTGATGGATTATCCTTTGAGATGAAAAAGCAGGAAACACTTGGGATTGTAGGGGAATCCGGATGTGGGAAATCGACGCTTGTCAATACGATCATGCTGCTTCATAAACCGACGGCAGGAAATGTGACTTTTGCAGATCAGGATGTCTATCATCTTAATAAGAAGGAATTACGTATAGCTCGAAAGGATGTACAAATTGTTTTTCAGGATCCCTTCTGGTCATTGAACCCGCGCTGGCTGGTTCGTGATATTATCGGGGAGCCGATCAAGGTACATTTGCATCTGAATGGAGACGCTTATGTAGAAGCTGTTCAGGAAACAGCAAGAATGGTTGGACTGAAAGAGGATGATATATATAAATATCCACACGAGTTTTCAGGAGGCCAAAGACAGAGAATCGCAATAGCTCGTGCGTTGTCTGTACATCCGAAGCTGGTTGTGCTTGATGAGCCAACGAGCGCAATCGATGTGATGTCTCAGTCGCAGATCCTGGAACTGCTGGAGAAGCTGAGAGATACTATGGAACTAACCTATATCATCATTTCTCATGATCTGTGTGTAGTGAATTATATGGCGGATAATATCCTTGTGATGTATCTTGGAAAGATAGTTGAGTACGGACCGGCGCAGGTCATTTTTGATGACCCGAAACATCCATATACCAAGGCATTGTTCGATGCAATCCCTGGTATTCATACAGAGAGTATTGAGCAGCTATCTTCGATAAAAGGTGAAGTTCCAAGTGCCATACATCCTCCCAAAGGATGTCGTTTTCATACCAGGTGCGAACACTGCATGGATATATGCACTGAGATGGAACCGGAGATGAAGCGCGTAGATGGACGGGAAGTAGCCTGTTTCTTATATTGATGATTGAAAAGAAATGGACAATTGACAGTTTTATGAAAAACGAAAAACACTTGTCGGAGAAAAGAGCAGGCTACGCTTATGTTCTAACAAGTGCTATACTGTGGGGGACTCTTCCGGTATTTAGTACTTGCAGTTATCGGCTTGGCTCTGATGCTATGACTTCTGCAGCTATGAGATCTTACCTGTCCTGTCTGCTTTTTCTGATGATCCTCATCTGCAGCAGCAGAATAAAGGAGATCCGGCTTAAAGAGCTGAAATTTTACATCGCCTATGGAGTAATAGCAGGCGGCGGGACTTTTCTGAGCTATATGAGTGCTATTGAACACCTTACTCCGTCAATGGCAGCAATTCTTCTGTATACAGGTCCGGCATTCGTGATCGTCTTTGATCGAATTCTGTATAAAGAACCTCTCACAAGGATCAAACTGATCTCAATCATCTGTACGCTGCTGGGCTGCCTTCTTGTGCTGAAGGCTTATCAGATACGTGCCTTTCAAAGTAGTTTAAGGTGGATTTTGGTCGGCCTGCTCTCAGGGATCTGTTATGCTATGACAACTGTGATGGGAAAAAAAGCAAAGAATTATCATCAGGGGGAATTAAACGCCGGAATGCTGTGCATATTTGGAGCTTTGGTTTTTCTGCCTGTCAAAGCCCCATGGTCAATCAGAATAGAAACTCCGCTTCTGTTTTTTTGCTATTTGGGACTGGCTGTTTTGGGAACAGTACTCCCCTATATGATATACCTTAAAGGACTGGACCGTATCAAAGATGGTGGGACGGCCAGCATACTTGCGACCATGGAACCGGTAGCAGGATCTATGATGAGTGCATTGTTCCTTGGAGAACGCTATGAAATCTGGCAGATCGTTGGTATCTGTATCGTTGTCTTAGGAGTATGCTTCCCTATTCTCAGAGAGCCTGCAGCAGGCAGGGAAAGATAAAAACACATTATCAGGCTCATAGAACAGGGTTTCCAACAGCCTATAAGATTATTTGTCAGAAAGGGTAAATGATGATAGAACGTCTACAGGAAGTGATAAAAAGGGAAGGATTGAACATTTATGATCTTTCAGTGATGACAGAAGCAGGAAATCAGAGTATCTGTCTTCAGCCTTGCAACCGATGTAATGACAGCTATTCAATTGCGAAAGTTTTTATCATGAGCGGGATTGGAGTACTGTTCGACCAAGGTAAGCTTAATGTGGAAGATAAGATCATTGATATTCTTGACCCATATATGCCGCAGACAGTCGAAACGGGATGGGAGCAGGTTACAGTGAGGCATGTACTAAAACATACGATAGGCATTGAAAAGGAATTTCTTGACATCGACAGCTGTGATCCAAATGGTTTCGATACTCGGAATTATCTTGAAAGAATTTTTAAACAGAAGATCGTATACACACCGGGAACAAGACGGGTCTACAATGATGCCGGATTCTATCTGTTAGGAAGAGTGATCCATGCCATATCCAAAGAGATGGCTGATAGGTTCCTTATGCGTTATATAATTGGACGTCTGGATTTTTCAGAAACCGCATGGAGCATTTGCCCTATGGGACATCCTGTTTCAGGAACGGGTCTGTATATTTCTGCTCGAGATATGGTCAAGATTGGCTGGCTTTATATGAACCAGGGTAACTATGGGGGAAGCAGGCTTCTTTCTGAAAAATGGGTAAGGGAAGTCCTCGAGAATGGATATGAGATAGAACCATTGGAAGGACATCCTGATCTCATCGGAAAAGCCGGGATGAACGGACAAATGGTCTGTTATAACAAAGCTGCCAGGACAGCCGTAGCATGGCACAGCTTCGAACCGGATGGCAGGGATAAACTCTTATTAAATTGGATCTGATCAAATGATTGCTTTGATCGTGATTGTAAATGCCACTTGTTTTTGATAAGATGAAAAAAGCTTAGTGTCTCTTAAAAGCAGCTCTTTTCAATTCAATGCAGGAGCAGTGAACACTAAGTATTTAGAGATAAGGAATTATATCTTCAAAACGGGGGACTTTACAATGTACAAGCAGTATGTCATGGCTCTGGATCAGGGTACCACCAGCTCCAGATGCATCTTATTTGATCATGAAGGCAGCATCTGCAGTGTCGCCCAGCGCGAGTTTGAGCAGATCTTTCCCAAACCCGGCTGGGTAGAGCATAATCCCATGGACATCTGGGCTTCCCAGATCAGCGTGGCCGCCGAAGCCATGAGTAAGCTGGGCATCTCCGCCGAGAATATTGCCTCTATCGGGATCACCAATCAGAGAGAGACAACGGTCGTGTGGGAGAAGAAGACCGGCCGGCCGATCCATAACGCCATCGTATGGCAGTGCCGCAGGACCGCACCACTGATCGATCAGCTCAATCAGGAAGGCTTCGGAGAAGTGATCCACGAGCGGACCGGCCTGATTCCGGATGCCTATTTCTCCGGATCCAAAGTGAAGTGGATCCTGGATCACGTGGAAGGCAGCAGGGAACGCGCGCGCAAAGGCGAGCTGCTATTCGGGACGATCGATACCTGGCTCATCTGGAAGCTGACCGGCGGCAAGGTTCATGTGACGGATTACACGAACGCATCCAGAACCATGCTCTTTGACATCCACAAACTGGAATGGGATAAGGACATTCTGGAGAAGCTGGATATTCCCGAGCAGATGCTTCCGGAGGTGCGTCCTTCCAGCTGTATTTACGGGAGAACCTACAATTGCCCGATCGGTGATGGAATCCCGATTGCCGGAGCTGCCGGAGACCAGCAGTCTGCACTGTTCGGACAGTGCTGTTTCGAAGAGGGAGACGCCAAGAATACCTACGGCACTGGCTGCTTCCTGCTTATGAATACAGGAGAGACTGCTGTAGAATCCAGAAATGGACTGCTCACGACAATCGCCGTTGGCCTGGATGACCATAAAGTGCAGTATGCTTTGGAAGGAAGTGTCTTTGTTGCAGGTGCCACGATCCAGTGGCTGCGTGACGAACTCAGGCTGATCAAGACTGCTGCGGAATCCGAGCTCTACTGTAATGAAGTGCCAGACACCAACGGTGTGTATGTCGTTCCCGCATTCACCGGACTAGGTGCTCCTTACTGGGATCAGTACGCAAGAGGCGCTATCATGGGATTAACCCGCGGTGCGAGCAGGGCCCACCTGATCAGGGCATCTGTTGAATCTCTTGCATATCAGACTATGGATGTTCTCCTGGCCATGGAAGCGGATGCCGGCGTGAAGCTCAACGACCTGAAGGTGGACGGCGGCGCGAGTGCCAATAACTTCCTGATGCAGTTCCAGGCAGATATCCTGAATACGAAAGTGTGCAGGCCGGAATGCATTGAGACCACTGCACTTGGAGCCGCGTATCTGGCAGGGCTTGCTGTCGGATATTGGGCCGACAAGGATGATATCCGCAAAAACTGGAAGTTGAACCAGGCTTTCGATCCCGCCATGAAGGAAGAGCGCCGCAAGGAGCTGACGCAGGGATGGAAGAAGGCGGTAGAGCGTACTTTCGGCTGGGATAAATAAGACGGCGGTTGAGCGTACTTTCAGCTTGGATAATAAGACGGGAAGAGCTGTTATTCAGAATCTTTTAAAAAAACATTTGTAAAAGAATATTGCAAGTATGTTTCATTTTTGTTACAATATTTAATTGCATAGTGGG
>CADBQK010000309.1 GCA_902796775.1 uncultured Lachnospiraceae bacterium | reverse complement strand
GACACGCCTTCTCTTTGGATGAGATTGAAAAATCAGGCAGTCTGCCTGTTACATTCTAACACGAAACAGCCTGACCCGGCAATCCTGACCGCCCCCGTTTAGCAGATGCGTTTTCACTCTTTCATGGCTTTCCCAGGCACATATCAAAAGCGGGCAGGCCCTGAAAAGGTCTGCCCGTGTATTTGTTAAGCTATATCCATCCTGCACGTAAAAGCAGCAGGAACTGAAAAGGATGTTCTTAAGCCATCAGGATTTGATCACATTCCTGGAAATGACCATTTTCTGAACTTCGGAAGTCCCTTCATACAGAGGAATGATCCTGGCATCGCGATACATTCTCTCAATGGCATAATCCTTCATATAACCGTATCCGCCATGCAGCTGCAATGCTTTGTCACAGACTTTCACTGCATTTTCAGAGGCAAAATACTTAGCCATAGCAGCTTCGCATCCGCAGTTGGCACCCGAATCGCGAAGCTTTGCCGCATTGACTGTCATCAGCATCGCCGCTTCGGTCGTGGTAGCCATATCTGCCAGATACCACTGGATCCCCTGGTTTGCATTGATAGGCTTCCCAAACTGAACACGCTGACCGGTATACTCTACCGCTGCAGCAATTGCGCCCTGTGCCACGCCAACAGCCTGGGCAGCCATACCGATCCTGCCGCCGTCCAGACCGGCCATCGCGATCATAAAGCCTCTGCCTTCCTGGCCAAGCAGCTGGGTTTTAGGCACCCTGCAGTCATCAAAGATCAATTCGGAAACCGGTGCAGCACGCAGACCCATCTTGTTTTCTGTCTTGCCAATGGAAAAGCCCGGAGTCCCGCGGTCTACCAGGATTGCCGACATCCCCTTTGTCTTCTTTTCCGGATCTGTCAGGGCAATCAGGATCACATAATCTCCTTCATCAGGCCCCATATTGCTGATAAAGCACTTGGTGCCATTGATTACGTAGGAATCGCCGTCGGCAATCGCTTTTGTCCTTGCTGCTGCCGCATCCGATCCTGCACCCGGCTCCGTCAGGGCAAACGCACCAACCTTCCCCTCGCAGGCCATAGTCAGATATTTCTCTTTCTGCTCCTCATTTCCGTTCCGTAAAATAATATCGCTGGCCAGAGTGTGAACAGAGAGCAGCTCTGCAAGAGAAGCATCTACCTTTGCAATCTCCGCGATCACCAGAGCCTTAGTCACATCATCCATCCCTGCGCCGCCGTACTCTTCAGGTACATTAATGCCCATGAAGCCGATATCTGCCATCTGCTGTACAAGCCCGGGGATGAATTTTGCTTCTTCATCCATCTGCTGCGAATACGGAGCGACTTCATTCTGCGCAAATTTCTTTGCAAGAGCAACCAGTTCCTGCTGTTCTTCTGTTAATATCAAACTCACCTTACTACCTCCTCATCCTTATCCTGCTTTTATCTGAAAGCAAAACTGCTTATTATTTCCATTCAAAGACGCCGCGGTTGAGAACAGCCTTGCCGGTCGTCATATTCATGAAGCGGAAGTATGCCTTGCCCTCTTCCATCTTCCAGACCTGCAGCTGCACAGGAGTGCCGGGCAGCAGAGGACTGCTCATCTGGGCTGCCATCCTGGATGCTCTTTCCGGTTCTCCCGGAATCAGATAACCGACCAGCATACGGCAGGAGAAACCAAAGGAGCACAGTCCCTGAATGATCGGCTGGTCAAACTTCATATTCTTTGCATACTCCGGATCGACATGGATCAGGTTGGTATCACCGGTCAGACGATACAGAAGGTTCTGGGTCTCAGAGACATAATCGTCTTCAGTATAATCGGGATCTCTGTCCGGAATCACCACATCGCTCTTGGGCATGGGCTTGCCGCCGAAACCGCCGGCCTCATGGAAGAAAGTTGTGGAATAGTTGGTGCAGACAGCCTGCCCTGCCTCATCTCTTACCAGGACCTTTGTCTTTACGACAGCACCTTTGCCTTCGCCCCTGTCATAGACATCCGTAATCTCATCCTGCCACTGGAAAGTACCCTTGATGGGATCGATCGGTTTATGCCAGATAATCTCATGATCCATGTTCAGGAAAGCAATCGTAGGTTTAATGATCTCATCTGCCAGCATGGAAGCAGGGAGCGGCATCCACTGATAGGGCTTCACATTCACCGTGCCCCAATAGGGAATCGTCCCGTAGGTGGGGATCGCTTTCAGATATCTCTCATATGTATACATCAGATCTTCGCGCTTTGCACCAACTGCCAGGGCATACAGGGCAATATCGCGCCAGTTGTACTCCATATATCGAGGTTCCATTTTCTTGCCAACTAAAAGTTCATCCAATTTCACCATAGCCATGATTTCTCTCCTTTTCCATTCCGGTTTCCTGACTGTACAGATACCATCCAGTTCTGTTATACAGGACTGTTTTGCTGTAAACAGGGCCGATATACAGATATGACCCCCTATGTCATCGACTCCCCAGAAGACGGCACAGAGCATCCCTGCATACCGGCCTCAGGCCGGCTTAAGCCGACACTTATAATAAAGAGCAAATATTGTGCCAAAATCTTCTTCCCTATATTTATTTATCGTTCTTATTTGCCCGTTTTTTCTGATTATATTGCGAATATACCGTGGATCTATCCGTTTCTGCGAGTTTTTTGACTGCAAAACTCCATCCATCAACCATTTCTGAATGCACTGCCGTCACAAAATCCTTTAAGACAAAATGAAAACTGTTGTTATACATCCATATCTGTAGTAAAATATCCATATGGCAATTCTGCAACACTTTTATAAACACAATATATCGGGAGACTAAATATGCTTAGTGATCATGAGTATAAACTGCTCTTTAAGGAAATGATGTCCGTCACCAATGAAGGTTTTATTGTGATCGATGCAAACGGCGTTGTCCAGGATATCAGCGATGTATACTGCGACTTTCTGGACAGACCGTACCATGAGATCGTCGGCAGACCGATCGAAGAGTCGATCTCCACAACCAGTATGTATGATGTCCTTAAAAACCGGATCAGAGGAGACGGTACGGAGGGAGTCTACATTCAGCCTTACAGCAAGGATGACAACAAGAGCAAAAAGAATGTAAAAGCTGCTGCCAACCGCTTCTGTTTTTTTGATGAACGCGGAAATCTTCTGGGCGCAGCGGCCAGTGTGTATTTCAAAGAACGCACAGAAGAAATGAACAACAGCCTCGTTCAGGAAGAACTGCAGTATTATAAAGAAGCCTATCAGAATCAGGACACACCGATGGGCACTGCTTCCGGGATACTGGGTACCGATCCGCAGATGGAAGAGCTTCGCCGGAAAGTCTTCCGTATCGCCAAAAATGACTTTCCTGTTTTGATTACCGGAGAAACCGGAACCGGCAAGGAGATTATCGCAAGAGCGATCCACAACGAAAGCAACCGCCGCAAAAAACCGATGATTGCTATCAACTGTGCTGCTATTCCCGAGCAGCTTCTTGAAAG
>CADBQK010000308.1 GCA_902796775.1 uncultured Lachnospiraceae bacterium | reverse complement strand
CCTATAGCAGCAGTATGCCGCTCCTGGATCCGAAGGTCTGCAGCCAGACATACCGCTTCCTGCGTTCCCGGGCTGTCCGGAGACCGGCGAATACGCAGAATACTAAGCCCCGCAAGGACAGCAGCGGACATCCTGAAGAAATGCTGCAGGGCAGGATCTGTCTTGAAAACTTTGCAGAGGAAGAGAAACTTTATGCAGTACTGCAGTCAATTGCCGTATTTGAAGAACTGGGGCTGATCATGGTAGAATGCTCCGGTCCGTATCTGGCATACACTTTGATAGAGGGTAAAAACGTACTTTTAAAAGATTCTGCCATCTTTTTGGAGCGTTTTCTTCAGTAAATGCTGTTTTTTTCTGGAAACAGGCTTTATTAGCTGCTAATATTGTGCTATATTAAAAAATACTTTTTTTATTATCTGAACAGATTAAGCTGCATCCAGATACCTATTTCAATGCAAATAGGCAATTGCGAAACACTGCCTGTTATGGACTGCCAATAGATATGCAGAAGCTGCATGAAAAGGAGTCAAAAAGGAGCCAGGTTATACAGTTTCGCAGTCACTTAAACCTTTTAATGTATGACAGGAGGCATGGGGTCAAATGAAAAAACTGGAAGAATATGTCAGAAGTATTCCGGATTTTCCGGAGCCGGGTATTATTTTCCGTGATATTACCACGATCATTCTGGATCCGGACGGTTTGAAACTTGCAATCGATGAAATGCAGGCTAAACTGGACGGCCTGGACTTTGACCTGGTTATGGGAGCAGAATCCAGAGGATTTATCTTCGGAATGCCCATCGCCTATAATCTGCATAAGGGATTTGTTCCCATCCGCAAGGCCGGGAAGCTTCCCTGTGAGACCGTAAGCGAGACCTATGATCTGGAATACGGTACAGCAACGATCGAGATCCACAAGGATGCGATCAAACCCGGACAGAAGGTTGTCCTGATCGATGACCTGATTGCAACAGGCGGGACTTGTGAAGCAGCTATTCATATGGTTGAAAAGCTGGGCGGCGAGGTTGTCAAGCTGGTCTTTCTGATCGAGTTGGCAGGGCTGAACGGCCGTGCAAAACTGGCCGGTTATGATGTCGATTCAGCTCTCATTTACGAAGGGAAATAAAACACTAGAAAACGGGCGCATGGTGCTCCATTGTATAATGGGATTCGTGTCGGATGGGCACAGTTACGAAATCAGACGCGGATATTTCCTGAGCATGGAGCGCTCTGCGAAACATAAAACTGCGGAAGGTTCCTGAAAAGATTATACTACACGAAAAGGCAGGCAGTCCCCTGGCTCAAGGGGGACGCCGAAAGAGAAGAGAGATGATGGCGGGGCATGAAGATGGGACAGGATTTAATAGACAAGTTGGAATGGGAAACAGAAGAGAAGAACCCTGCCGAGTCTGTACAGCTTGTGCAGACCCAGGATTTTGAATCACCGCAGGAACTCTATGACAGGCTGATCGAGAAAGTCAAGGCTTATCATCCCTCCGATGATATCCGGCTGATCACCAAAGCTTATGAGATTGCGGAAAAGGCTCATAATGGCCAGATGCGCAAATCAGGGGAACCTTATATCATTCATCCTCTTTGTGTAGCCCTGATCCTGGCAGATCTGGAGCTGGACAAGGAGACGATCGTAGGCGGCCTTCTGCATGATGTTGTAGAAGATACCATCATGACGGAGGAAGATGTTGCCAGGGAGTTTGGCAGTGAGGTGGCGCTGATCGTAGCAGGCGTGACCAAGCTGAGCCAGCTGTCTTATTCAGCTGATAAAGTTGAGCTGCAGGCGGAGAATCTGCGCAAGATGTTCCTGGCGATGGCCAAGGATATCCGCGTGATCCTGATCAAGCTGGCAGACCGCCTTCACAACATGCGTACGCTCAAGTATATGACGCCGGCCAAACAGAAGGAAAAGGCAAGGGAGACGATGGATATCTATGCTCCCATTGCCCAGCGTTTAGGTATATCCAAAGTAAAAGTGGAGCTGGATGACCTTTCTCTGCGCTATCTGGAGCCGGAGATCTACTATGATCTGGCAAGGCAGATCAATTTGAAGCGTGACGAGCGCAAGGCTTTTGTAGACCGGATCGTCAAAGAAGTCAGCAGCTATATGGAGAAGAACGGCATCAAATGTGAGGTAAACGGCCGCGTCAAACATTTCTTCAGCATTTACAAGAAGATGGTGAATCAGCACAAAACACTGGACGAGGTCTATGATCTCTTTGCGGTGCGCGTACTGGTCAATACCGTCCGCGACTGCTACGCTGTGCTGGGACTGATCCATGAAATGTACAAGCCGGTGCCGGGCAGGTTTAAAGATTATATTGCGATGCCCAAGCCCAATATGTACCAGTCGCTGCACACGACTCTGATCGCACCAAACGGACAGCCTTTTGAAATCCAGATCCGCACATATGAGATGCACCGTACAGCCGAGTATGGTATTGCAGCACACTGGAAGTACAAAGAGTCTCCCGGAAGCAAAAACATCGAGAACAGTGAGGAAGCGAAACTGACCTGGCTGCGCCAGATTCTGGAGTGGCAGACGGATATGTCCGACAATGCAGAGTTTATGAGCCTTCTGAAGGATGACCTGAATCTCTTTGCCGACACCGTCTACTGTTTCACCCCGCAGGGGGATGTGAAAGCACTTCCCAGAGGATCTACACCGATCGACTTCGCCTACAGCATCCATTCCGCTGTCGGCAACCGCATGGTCGGCGCAAGGGTGAACGGCAAGCTTGTCAATATCGACTATATTATTCATAACGGAGACAGGATCGAGATTCTGACTTCAGCCAACTCCAAGGGCCCGAGCCGTGACTGGCTCAAGATCGTCCGGAGTACACAAGCTAAGTCCAAGATCAATCAGTGGTTCAGGACAGAGTTTAAAGAAGAGAACATCATCCGCGGCAAGGAGCTGCTGGAGCATTACTGCAAGTCAAAGGGTCTGACCCTTGCGGACCTGGCCAAACCGGAGTTCCAGGAGAAGGTCGTACGCAAGTACGGCCTGAAGGACTGGGATGCTGTCTGCGCGACAGTAGGACATGGCGGACTAAAAGAAGGCCAGATTGTCAACAAGCTTTTTGATGAATATGAGAAGAAGCGAAAGAAAGACATTACAGACGAGCAGCTCCATCTGATCAACAGCTCCGGCGGGACAAAAGCAAAGGATGGGGACAGCTCCAGGATCCGGCACAAATCACTCGGACACGGGATCATTGTCAAAGGGATCGATGACGTGGCAGTCCGTTTCGGAAAGTGCTGCAACCCTGTCCCCGGAGATGAGATCGTCGGCTACGTAACCAGGGGCAGAGGTGTCACCATTCACAGGACAGACTGTGTGAATATGCTGAACCTGAAAGAGCTGGACAGGGAGAGGCTGATCGATGCTGAATGGCAGGATAGCAGCGGTGAGCCGGAGACTCCTCTGTATCAGGCGGAGATCAATATCTATGTACAGGATAAGGTCGGTGTCCTGATCAAGGTCGTGCAGGTCTTTACAGAAAAGAACATCAATGTGACCGCCATCTCCAGTCAGCCCGGTAAAAACAAAGTTGCAACCATTCATGTTCTGTTTGATGTGGCCGGGAAAGTAGAGCTGAATAAGCTGATCGAAAAGATCCGCTCCCTGGACTGCGTATATGATATCGCCAGGGCAACCGGCTAAAAATCTAAGAGTATCAGGTTAGATGGAAAGAGGAAAGCAGATGGATGACAGAATCAAAGTCAATAAGTATGTATTAGGGCCCGTGCAGACCAATTGCTATGTGGTAATAAATCAGGAAACAAAAGAGACCTTGTTTATTGACCCGGCAGATAAGCCGGCTATGTTCGGCAGTGAGATCCGCAAGGAGGGACTCGTTCCTGCTGCGATACTGCTGACTCACGGCCATTTTGACCATATCATGGCGGTCAACGAGCTGCGGGATGAGTTTCATATGCCGGTCTATGCCCATGAGGATGAGAAGGAGATCCTGCAGAATGGCAAGCTGAACTGCAGTTCCATGCTGGGTTACTGTACCCCGTATCTGACACATGCCGATATCTATGTAAAAGACGGCCAGGAGCTGGAGCTGGCCGGATTCAGGATCCGTGTGTTCCATACACCTGGTCATACCAAGGGCGGGTGCTGCTACTATTTCCCCGATGAGGGAGTCGTTTTTGCAGGAGATACACTCTTTGCAGGTTCGATCGGCCGGACCGATTTTCCTACCGGAAGCATGTCTGAGCTGATTCGCGGTGTGCGCGAGAAACTCTTCGTCCTGCCGGATGATACTCTTGTCTGTCCGGGTCATATGCACGAGACCACCATCGGACATGAAAAGCAGTATAACCCCTTCTTTTAGAGAGCGGTCTTTTGCGGCCCGGTTTCCGGAATATATCTCCGATAGGCACAGTGCCCGGACGATGGAGGAACTGAAAAAATGATTATGCTGAACATGGACCGTCCTGATTTTGAAAATGATATCAGGGCGGTCCTGATGTCGTTTTACCCGGGAGAGAAGATCCTGACTCCTGTGCAGCTTGCCAGGTTAAAGAGAGAGCAGAAGGAGCTAAGGCAGCAGCTTTCTGCTGTTTTTTCTATGCAGTACCGGGAGAATGCCGTACTCTGCCTGCAGATTGATCAGGAAGAAGCAATGCTGCAGGTACAGGGGCTCACAAAGGGTGCATTGCGGGATAAGATCAAGGATGAAATGTATACACTGTTATCCACACATACCGGGAGGACACTGCCCTGGGGGACACTGACCGGGGTCCGTCCCACGAAGATCCCGATGGAGCAGATGGAGCAGGGGAGAAGTGCACAGCAGGCAGCTGCATGGATGGAGAGTAAATACCGTGTTTCTGCTGAAAAAGCCCGGCTGGCGGCAGCTGTAGCTGAAAGGGAATTGTCACTGATCCGTCCTCTGTATGCAGCCGGAGGGAACCGGTATGATCCTGAGCTTCCCTGTCCCGGATACAGTCTGTATCTGGGGATTCCTTTCTGTCCATCCGTGTGCGCTTATTGTTCCTTCTCGTCCTTTCCGGTAAAAGAGTGGGAAGACAGGATCGGAGAGTATCTCCTGGCTCTGGAGGATGAAATGGAAAAAACAGCCCGGCTTCTTCAGGAGACGGGCAGAGGCAGGACGCCGCTTACATTCTATATGGGAGGCGGGACACCGACTTCCCTTTCCCCACAGCAGCTGGACAGGGTGCTTTGCGGACTGGAAAAGCATTTTGACCTGTCATCCTGTCTGGAAAAAACAGTAGAAGCCGGGAGGCCGGACAGCATCACGAGACAGAAGCTTCAGGTACTCCGCAGACACGGCATAGACCGTATATCGATCAATCCGCAGACGATGCACCAGAAGACGCTGGATATCATCGGGCGCAGGCACAGTGTGGAAGATATCGTGCAGGCTTTCGCACTGGCGCGGGAAGAGGGTTTTTCCAACATCAATATGGATAT
>CADBQK010000307.1 GCA_902796775.1 uncultured Lachnospiraceae bacterium | reverse complement strand
ATCAACGACTTGATGAAATTTTTCTACTTTTTATCCGAATATTCGGATAAAAAGTATTATCCGAAGTTTTTTATTATCCGCACATTTGGATGTTTCATAGCAATCCAGGGGCTTGTTTATTAAAAATGTGCGGATAAAACATTTTCTATGATGCATAATGAGATCATCTTTTTTAAAGGAGGATCTCATATGCAAACTCAATACCAGGAAAACACAACTATTGTCATTGATTATCTCGTAACGGCAAGTCGTGGAAACGATACAATAAAAGCTTACAAGGCCTGCTATCTTTCACTGGGTGAAGCATTACATCGAGAGAAATTACCTTATTCCAGTGAATATGGGATTCTGTGGTTTGAACAGAATTGCCAAAAACTGAAAGAACCGAAATACAGTCTTTACAGGGCTGCTTTACACAAACTTGACGACGTTTACCAGACTGGGGAAATCCAGCATGACAACTTTAATCCAGAATTAACCAAAGAAGGCAAACTGTGTCCTTGTTTCAAAGCCTTGGTTGATAACTATATAGCCGTTAATGATTACCTGGCGCCGCGAACCACTGAGAGCAGGCGGTATGGACTGATTAACATCTTTTATCAGTTTCAGATGATGGGATGTAATAACCCGTCTGATATTTCATATGACGTATTGTTCAATTACTGCGGCTCGATTGAAACAAGGACGTATCACGTAAAAGCTCTGCTTCATTCACAACTCAACGCGCTGCTTTGCTTCCTTTACTCAGAAGGGTTGGCCCCATATGGTTATACCTTGTTTGTGACAGGGATCACCATGCGAAAAATACGCTTCTGGGATTCGGTGAATCCCGACGAGGTCAAACTCTGGCAAATGAAGCAGGCATCTGCCACTGAATTTATTTCGCTGGAGGAATATCTCAGCGCTGGAAACATTGTGTATGAGGCGCATAAGAAAAATGGTTATAGCAATGGGTGCCTGACTTTAATTCGTCAGGCTATAAACCTGTTCTATTTGTTTATGGATGTCCATTCCCTTTACTACGTCCCTGCTTATGGGGTTGCGTGGGCAGAATCCCTCAGGACATCTGTGTCCAATTCGGAGGTATCATCCATCCGGCGTATTATGATCCTGGTTGGCCAGGTTTCCGGGGGAATGCAGCCTGACCTGAAAGCTGTGTTCTCCAGGAGAGTAACTGGTTTACAGAAACTTCCTGACTGGTGTGCCGGTTATGTCATGGATTTCCTGAACGAAAAAAAGGCTGAAAGCATGGCGAGCAGCTCTATCAGAATGATGGCCAACTGCTGCTGCAAGTTCTGCTTCTTTCTCGTGAAGATCGGCATCTCTTCGTTTTCACAGGTTAACGTCCAGAATGTAAAGCAATTCAATCTCGAAGACAAGCATAAAACACCCGCGGGGAAAAATGCCTATAATTCCAGGATACGAAAGTTTCTGGAATTCCTTGCCGGCAGGAACGTCCTAACCAATCCATTTTTATTTCTTGCCCTTCCTGGCGTAAGCGCACCAAAGGAAACCATTGTCGTTGTGTTAACAGACCGGGAACAGGAAGAACTCCGCGGCTTGTTCGACAACGATAATAATGACATCACTCTGCGGCAGAAAGCAATGCTTCAGCTTGGGCTATATATGGGACTGAGGGGCATAGATATCATCAATCTTGTCATCGGCGACATAGACTGGGATGATGTTTCCATCCGATTTATCCAGAAGAAGACAGGATACGAACTCTATCTTCCTATGCCCGCAGAAGTAGCAAACGCTTTATACAGATACATTGTAAAGGAAAGGCCTGAATCGGAAAATCCAAAAGTATTTCTGAAGTCTAAAGCGCCTTATTGTGATCTTGAAACCACATCAGCCTGTACTGACGCCTTGGATGCGGCCCTTCCAGGCCGAAATGTAAAAGGTTCCGGGTTTCATGTGACCAGAAAGACTTTTGCAACGAATAAGCTCCGTAACGGGGCAGATCCGGATGAAGTTAAGGAAATGCTCGGCCATAGGGACCGTGCCAATGTCCACAAGTACCTTTCTCTGGATGAGAGACGTATGAAGCTTTGTTGCTTAGACCTAACCGGGCGGGCTATACAGATGGAAGGGAGGTTTGGCCGATGAAGGAAAAAACTCCGGTTCTGTTTGAAAGTGTGCTTTCTGACTATATCTCCGGCTTGATCGAAGAAAAAAGGGCAGCAGGATATGACTACAGTACGGAAGAGGCCATTCTCTTACGATTTGATCACTATTGCGTAGATCATGGCCTGATGACTCCGACGTATACGAAAGAATTCCTCTCTGACTGGTGTGAACAGTCTCTCACAGAAGGAATCTCAAACCATAACAAACGGGTTTCTGTTGTAAGACAGCTTTCATTATATATGATGTCCATGGGCATTCATGTATATCTGCCGCAAAACCACTTGAAAGCGGAAATCGTGCTGCCGCACCTGTTTACGGATGAGGAACGAATTGCATTCTTCCATGAGGTAGACACATACATTCCGGAAACGGTTGCCCCTTTGGCTCATCGTATTGCGGATGAATACAAAGTATTGTTCCGAATGATCTACTGCTGCGGATTAAGGAATTCCGAAGCCAGCGGGATCGCCTATGAAAACGTAGACGTTAGGCAGGGAATTCTTACCATAATAGACTCAAAAGGGCATAAAGACCGGCTTGTATATATGGGGGATGAATTAACCTGCCTTTGCAGAGATTACAGGAAGTATCTCTGTGATGCTCTCGGTATGCAGCCTAAATGGTTTTTCCCCGGAAGGAATCCGGCAAAACCGCTTCCCAATACAACCGTCGACAACGCTTTTAATCGTTTCTGGAAAAGGACAAGGTTTTCAGAATCATGCAACAACAAACCCACGGTCCACGATCTGCGGTTCAGTTTTATTACTGACCGTATAAACCTGTGGACCCGTGAGGGGGTAGATGTGGAAATGTTGCTTCCATATCTGGCCCGGTTTGTCGGGCATAAGTCTGTTTTGGAAGTATACTATTACTACCACACCTCTGAAAAGCTGTTTGAGTCAATTGCTTCTGTTGACAAAACCTCCCAGGTAGTGATCCCGGAGGTGGCTTATGAGTAAAAGATCTGATAACACAGCGTTTGAAAAGCTGTTTTTTTCTAAAACCTATGACTTCCTGGAAGTATATCTTCCAAAACAGGCATGCCGTAGTAAGCATACAGTCAAGCAATATAGAACGGGTCTTTCCTGTTTTTATGATTATATTTCGGGTGTCAGGATGCTTTCGCCTCTTTCGTTCTCTTTTAGCCACTGTACGTATCAGCTGCTCTTAGAGTACAGGGAATATATGGGAAATGTTTCAGGGCATGCTGCCAGCACAATAAACTGTAGGATTGCAGCTGTCAGATCATACCTTGAATACGTTTCCGATGGGGATCCTGCCATAATCCCTGTATATCTGATCGCAGAAAAGGTTCCTTCCGCTTCAGTACCGAAAGTACAGAGACCGGTAATCGAAACAGAGGATCTTGCAGCGTTTCTGGACAGTCCTGAGCATAACCCCAAGGGTAACCGCGACCGTTTTATTCTGATTCTGCTTTATGATACAGCTATCCGCGTTGAAGAACTTGTAAACATCCGGCTTGGGGATGTTACGGTCGGCACCAGCGGTTCTTCGATCCTGATTCACGGTAAGGGGAGAAAAGAACGGGGTATTGTCCTTTCTGGTAAGGCAGAGGAGCACCTCAAAGCCTATATTTCATGCTACCATAATGGCAGAACAGATCCGGAATGCCCTTTGATTTATACGGTTATCCATGGAAAGATGCATTCCATGTCGGTGAGAAACGTGGAGCGGATTCTCCATAAATACGGCAAGATCACAAAAACCACCCACCCAAACATGCCTGGTTCGGTCTATCCGCATATGATGCGCCGCACGCGTGCATGCGGATTATATCAGGACGGTGTCCCTATAGAACAGGTGGCAGCACTTTTGGGACATTCAGACATAGAAACAACCCGTACCCATTATGCTAAACCGTCCAAAGAACAGATGAAGAAAAGTATAAACAAGGGCATGGAACAGGAACCTGAAAACAAAGAGTGGGTTGGGAATACCGACGAGATCAAGCGTAAGTTTGGATTGTTGTAACCTGATTATCCGCACATTTCCTGGGAAAAGCCTAATACTGTTCTGTATGTCGTTGAAATGTGCGGATAATAAAAAACTTCGGATAATACTTT
>CADBQK010000306.1 GCA_902796775.1 uncultured Lachnospiraceae bacterium | reverse complement strand
TTCAACGACTTTCATCTCCTTTTAGTTCTTCCTGAAGTTTGTTTCTCGCCCGACTAAGCCTGGAAGAGACCGTTCCTTCAGCGATTTCGAGCATCTCCGCAATTTCTGTCACACTGAAGCCCTGATAATAGAAAAGGAGGACAACTTCTTTGAATTCCGGCCTGAGGCGATTAACAGCCTCAGCAAGAGCATAACGATCTGCCGCCGTACCGATCTCATCAGGGGCAGGGAACAGTTCAAAAGCCGGATGGCCAAGGATAACTTTCTTAAACCATGATCCGCGCCAGATGTCCCGGCACCTGTTCAGAGCTACTTTGAGCAGCCATGCCTTTTCTCTTCCCTGATCCAGAACAGGTTGATTTGTGATCAGCCGGACGAATACGTCCTGTGTCACATCCTCTGCCTGTTCACGGTTGCCAAGATAATAGTATGAAACCCGTAATACGTCCGTCGCATATAGCCTGTAAAGTTCATCAAATGACAGCAGTTTTTGCTTTACCGCTTCATCATTTCCTTTCAATCAATACACACCTTTCCAACATAATAACGTTTCAAAATCCAGTTTGATTCCCGGATTCTGAAAAATCATACTATATAATAAAATCATTCGCAAGAGAAGCGGCTTTGAATTCTGCAGTTACGAATTTCATTTGATTTGTACTTGACGAATATAACATGAAAAAGGTAAAATACAGTTAACGGAAAACAGTTCATTATTCTGAACGTCATAATGTATCTGTTGTCATTGATTAACAATTAAAAGGAGCGTGTAAATTCGTGTTAAGAAAAAAAAGATGTATTGCGATGCTGCTAGCCGGCGGACAGGGCAGCCGGCTTGGAATCCTGACCAAAAATGTCGCCAAACCAGCTATTCCTTTCGGAGGAAAATACAGAATAATAGATTTTCCGCTCAGCAACTGCACAAACAGCGGAATAGATACTGACGGCGTACTGACACAATACCAGCCTCTTGAACTGAATGCCTATATCGGAAGCGGTGCACCATGGGATCTTGATATTTCAAACGGCGGTGTTTTTGTCCTGCCGCCATATCAGAAGGCCACAAGCCTTGAATGGTACAAAGGAACAGCAAATGCAATTTACCAGAATATGGCTTTTATCGAACAGTATAACCCTGACTACGTTCTGATTCTCAGCGGTGATCATATTTACAAGATGGACTATAATGCGATGCTTGACTTCCATATTCGCAATGGCGCGGATGCAACAATTGCTGTCCGTGAAGTCCCGTGGGATGAAGCCTCGCGTTTCGGTATCATGAATACTGATTCCGAAGGAAAGATTGTCGAGTTTGAGGAAAAACCAAAGAATCCAAAAAGCAACAAAGCATCTATGGGCGTTTATATCTTCACATGGGAAAAACTACGCTATTATCTGACAGAAGATGAAGCTGACAAAAAGAGTTCCAATGATTTCGGAAAGAACATCATCCCCAATATGCTGAGAGACAAGCAGATACTCTATGCGTATGACTTTGTCGGATACTGGAAGGATGTCGGTACGATCGAAAGCCTTTGGGAAGCAAATATGGATCTTCTTGAAATCCCTATGCCGATTGATATGCACGACAAAAAATGGCGTATTTTTGCGAAAAATCCCGGAATGCCTCCGCATTACATCGCAGACGGCGCGACTGTTACAGATTCCCTTATCACCGAAGGTTGTGAGGTTTACGGTAAAGTCAATCATTCTATCCTTTTCGCAGGAGTTATTGTAGAAGAAGGAGCTGACGTTGAATACAGTGTTATCATGCCCGGCAGTGTCATCCGGCGTGGTGCTGTCGTACGCCGGTCGATCCTGGCAGAGAATGCAACCGTCAGCGCCGGGGCCATCGTTGGTGAAGATAAAGGAAATATATCCGTCATCGGACAGGGTGTTAACGTTCCTGCCGGCGCTTCAGTCGGCGCAGGTCAACAGGTTGATGAGAACACCAAATTCTAAGATCTGAATAAATCGAAAGGATGAGTTTGTTATATGAAGGATGTAATGGGAATCATTTATACTGGCGAAAATGATGCTCTCCTGCGTGAATTGACCATT
>CADBQK010000305.1 GCA_902796775.1 uncultured Lachnospiraceae bacterium | reverse complement strand
TTTTGTTCTCTATTGAACTTTCGGGATCGTACTGTTATTCAGTTGTCAAAGAACTATTTTTGCCGGCCTCTTGCGGGTCAGCTTGTCCATAATACCACTGTGTAATATGGATGTCAAGCAGAAATTTAAAAATTTTTTTACTTTGTTAGATGCTTCTTGAATTCCTTCATTTTATATACGAAACTGGATGGACCATGGGTATTATAAAAGGCTGCATAGAAGCTTTTTCCTATATGAAACACCCCTTCTATCTCGTAGGCAAGCGGTACCCGGAATTTTTTTACAAAATTACCTTCCCAGTCATAGGCCATGATCAGGTTATAGGATCCTGCTTTATCCATACAGATATATACATATTTGTTATCACTGTCCATGCTCTGTTTACGCAATGACGGTGTCTTCGTTACAGCAACATAACGCAGCGGGATAAGAGCCTCATTTAAAATAATAAAATCATTTTTCCCGGCTACACGCATTGCAAAGCGATGATTATTGGCATTGTAGGTAATCCCTACCAGTCCTGTGATGCTTCGCAAAGTATTTCCAATCATCTCATCAACGTTTGTCGATCTTCCCGATCCGGTAACACCTGTTATAATCTGGTTGTTTCCTGAAACAACTGCGCCACCTGCATTTGCTGACGGCCGTGCATTTTCCACCCCTTCCAGACTTGCCGGAATCCGGACTGTCCTGTACCCGCGGATGGTCAGCGTTTTTCTGTCTACGATCGTAACCTGAAATGGTTTGCGGTCCGAATAGACTACATACAGCAGCTTGCTTGATGGATTGTAGGCAATGTCATTCCCATGATAAAGCCGCAAAGGTGCAGAGACCCTTGTTCTCTTACGGGATTTTGCATTCACCTTTACCATGACGCACTTGTCCTGCTTCTGATTCCAGAAATTCAGATATATGTATTTGCCATCTGTTTCTACACCCTGCAGAACATGATAGGATGCCCGGTATTTCCGGGGCAGAAACTGATGCCAGTCAATCTTCTTCCCATGCTTTTTTACGGAAGAGACTTTCAGCTTCACAGTCCTGACCTGTGCCTGCAGCTGCCAAGCTGCCTCTGCCCGGGAGCAGAAAGTAAAAACACCCGCCAGCAGTACTGCGATAAACAAAATCAGTCCGGCTGCTGCCTTGTGCAGCAGCCGGACCCGGGTCGTATGTTTCTTATCATTCATAGCTATCCCCTTATTCCGGACAGGAAACGCAGCAGAATATTATGGTTGTAAAATACAGAAAGGAATTTGCTGGCATTCAGTCCTTTGTAAATATACTGGGCCAGCTCTGTTCCGCCAAGAAGTGTGGCAACGCTGCAGATGACCCAAAGGATAAAGATTCCATTGATCAGACCGAAAAAAACGCCTCCGATCCGGTTCAGCGCCCCAATAACCGGCAGCCTGCTGGCCAGATCCAGGGCCAGTGCCAGGAGTTTAAGCAGTATAAACACCGCAAAAAACACCAGGATAAATCCTGTCCCGTTCACGATCATCCTTGTAATATAGGCTCCCAGATAACTATGAAAAGCGTCCACTCCCAGAGCCTCATAAATGTTGATATTATTATTTTTTTCCAGGGACTGTTTCGCATATTCCGGAAGCGGAAGACTCTCGATCAGAAGATTCTGTTCCTCTCCCGCCTGTGCTGCAGCTTCATCTGCAGGACTGATCGTGGAGAGTGTGGACTCTACCCCGCTGTAAACGATCCGGTAATATGCAGAATCCATCAGCTTTGCATTCACCTTCGGCGAAACAGCTGCTGCCAGCATAATGGCAATAATAAAAGAAAAAGTGGAAAATACCGCATTCACCAGTCCCAGCCGGAATCCGTTTAATATGCTGAGCAGCAGAATAATCACTGCAATCCAGGATATCACATTCATAGCTGATTCCTCCTTTCTCTCACTGTACCTTAATCTCACTCAGGCTGCTCTCTCCTGCGACCCAGTATCGCCCCTGCTCCCAGGAAGGCATGATACTGGTAACCGGTTCATCAAAGCTGATATCCAGTTTTTTCTGTCCGGAGAAGGCGAAAGCCTGGGCCTGCGTATCGTTGTAAACAATCAAGCTGTCTTTCCCGCAGAATACTCTTGTATAATCAAAATCAAAAAAGAACTGTGAAGACAAACGTCCGTGTGCATCATACATCTCTACCCGGTACTGCCCGGAGTCATCCTGATTTCTGAAGATGAAACCCAGTTTCTGGTCTCCTGTGAAAACGCTGCAGATTTCGTCCTGAAATGACATCTCTGCTGCTTTCTCTGCCGTTTCTCCGGTTTCCAGTACTTTCCACCCATTTTCAAAGAAAAAGCCGGCCTGTGTGTTAGCCAAAAACTCAACTTTAGGGCAAAGACCATCTACCGTCTCGGCGTATACTTCATGCTCCCCTTCCTGCTGATGGAAGGAATACAATACTGCTCTTGTCTGCAGCCGCCCTGTATCTACTTTAAGGAAACTGACCGCCAGACTTTTCCCGTCAGGGGAGATATCCATAGCCTGCGGATACCCTGTCCCGGTCATACTGGCTTTGATGCTGGCCAGATGATTTCCGGCTTTGTCATACAGGTCAATATAATTACTGTCTTTATCAGAAAGAAGAGCTGCAACAACCCCCTGATCGGAAATGCGCAGATCCTGGATTGGTGCATCTGTTGTAATCCTTCCGCATTGTCCGATCTCTCCAAAAACGAAAATACTATTAGAGCCGCGGCCTCCTACAGCAAACCATATTTCACCTGCACAGGCGACCGGTTCATCCAGGCTATATGTCTGATTCCAGACCTGGCTCCCCTCTTTGTCAGTCAGTGCGACTCCATTGCTGCTGTATCGAACCAGCCCGTAAGGAAGCAGCATACAGCAGACAGAAGAGTCTCCCCCTCCGGCTATCTGAGTCTTTACTTCAAAGGAAGTATACAGGCTCCTGCTCCGGATCACAGAAAAAAGAATAATGACCAACAAGATAAGAAGGCCGGCAATCAGCATCCTGCGCGCTCCGCTGGACAAACCTATACTGCTGCTATCGTCAGCCATACCGCCTCCTCCTTTCAGCCGAATCCTTCCTCTTTATTTAAACTTCTTTAAGTCTCAGAGCTCAACACGCCCATTCAGTGCACGCAGCAAAGTAACTTCATCGATATTCTCGAGATCTCCTCCTACCGGTACACCACTGGCAATACGACTGACTCTGATCCCCGGCTGCTTCGCCAGCTTGCTGATATACATCGCTGTCGTCTCACCCTCGAGAGTGGAGTTTGTCGCTATGATCAGCTCATCGACCTCACCCTGCAGCCGGCTCATCAGCTCCTTCAGCCGGATATCAGCCGGTCCTATCCCTCTCTGCGGATCGATTGCCCCGTGCAGCACATGGTAGACACCGGTGTATCTGCGCGTCCGCTCATATGCTGCCAGGTCCCTGGGCGTCTCCACTACCATGATCGTCTTGTGATCTCTGGCAGGATCCGCACAGATAGGACAAAGCTCAGAATCGGAAAGGTTCCCGCAGCAGCTGCACATACGGATATTTTTCTTGGCATCACGTATGGCATCCGACAGATTCTCCACATGCTCCTCCGGCATAGAGAGAATATGGAAAGCCAGTCTCTGAGCTGTCTTGGGGCCGATACCGGGAAGAAGAGACAGCTGGTCGATCAGCCTGGTCATACGGCTGGTATAAGCATCCATTAGAATCCCATACCTCCGGGAAGTCCGCCTGTAAACCTGGACAGAGACGCTCTTGCTTCCTCATCCATTTTCCGAAGAGCCTCATTCACAGCAGCTACAATCATATCCTCCAGCATTTCCACATCATCGGGATCCACTGCATCCGGATCGATCTTTACAGAAAGAAGCTCTTTTGTACCTGAAACGGTAGCGGTCACTGCTCCGCCGCCGGAACTTGCGCTGACCTCCCTGGTCTCCAGTTCCTTCTGCGCTTCTTCCATCTGTCTCTGCATCCTCTGTGCCTGTTTCATCAAATTGTTCATATTCCCCATCCCGCCGGGGAAACCGCCTCTTTTTGCCATCCTTAAGCTCCTCCTGTTTTTACATTGCTACTACAACTATCACAATGCAGATATCTCCTGAATATCTGCAGTTATTACTGCCTGCTTTATTCCTCCACATCGATCCCGTCCAGATTCAGTCCGGCAAAAAAGTCATCATCGGATGTCTCTTCCATCTCCGGCTCCTCCAGATGTACACGAATGCCTACCTGGGCTCCGATATAATCCTGGGCTGCCTTACGAAGCTGCTCCAGATTCTCGGACTTTGACCAGTAAGTATAGGAAAAATCCGGTCTGCAGCTCATGATTACCTCATTCCCCTCGCCAGGTGTCAGCTTGATGCTGCGCAGATTGATCCGCAGCGGGGCTGGCAAACCATTTTCCAGAGCTTCCCATTCGGAAATCAGCCTGGCTACTTCCTGGGTATCTGCCATTTTAGGCGCTGCCGGCTTCTCCTTTTTGCGGGAAACTCCTCCTGCACGGGCCCCGGTACCCGGTCCCGCTGTCACAGCTGCGGCAGCTCCGTTTTCCACCGCCGTCTTAAGCGCAGAAAAACGCTTCTCCAGCTGCTCCATCCTCTGGACGAGCGACTCCCGGTCCTCCTCCATAGCCGGTCTGCAAAGCTTAACAGCTGCCATCTCCAGCAGGATCCGTTTCTGGGAGGAATACCGCATGCTTCCGGAAAGCTCTGAAAAGATACGAATATAGCGCATCAGAGTGTCCAAAGACACCAGCTGAGCCTCTTCCTCAAGTGCTTCCAGCTGCTGCCGGGATACATATGCTGCCGCCAGTGAGCTGTCCCCGCATTTGACCATCATCAGATTCCGGAAATACATGGTCAGATCCTGAACAAACTGCATCACGTCCCTGCCCTGCGCAATGGCCTCTCCGATGATCCCAAGCGTTCCTCCTGCATCTCCCTCACATAGTTTCCGCACAAGCCTGCCAAAAACAGAAGTATCCACAGCCCCCAGGACATCCAGCACATTCTCGTAGGTCAGGGTCTGGCCGATATAGAAAGACACGCACTGATCCAGAAGGCTCAGCGCATCGCGCATAGAGCCGTCTGCTGCCCGGGCAATATATCCCAGCGCTTCTTCCTGCGCATCGATTCCTTCTGCGTCTGAAAGCTCCTTTAGTCTGCCGGCAATAACCTGCGGAGTAATCCGGTGAAAATCATACCGCTGGCATCGGTACAGGATCGTCACCGGTATCCTCTGCGGCTCTGTTGTTGCCAGAATAAAGATAACATATGATGGCGGTTCCTCAAGAGTCTTCAGCAAAGCATTGAAGGCTCCGGTCGACAACATGTGTACCTCATCGATTATGTAAACTTTATACCTGCCGCGCGGGGGAGAAAAAGCCACTTCTTCCCGGATCTGACGGATATTATCTACGCCATTATTTGATGCAGCATCAATTTCGATCACATTCATGGATCGCTGCTCATTCACGGCACGGCACATCTCACACTCATTGCAGGGACCAGCCTCTGTCGGATGCTCACAATTCACCGCTCTCGCAAAAATCTTGGCAACGGAGGTTTTGCCGGTACCTCTGGTCCCGCAAAACAGGTATGCATGCCCGATCCGGTTCATCGCAAGCTGGTTTTTCAAAGTGGTGACGATATGATCCTGTCCACGCACATCATCAAACGACGCCGGACGCCATTTCCGGTATAATGCCTGATAAGCCATGCCGTCACCTCCCCTTTCCAGGATCCTTCCCCGGTTCAAATCTCCTCTGATTCCGGCAGAATTCTTCTCTGATTCCGGCAGAATCTTCCTGCCGCATGATCGTCAGCAAAATCAGATGCGCACTCCCGGCACTCTTTCGCGGGATGCTTTTACAGTATATCTTATTATCATCCATTTGGCAAGCAATCCATAAGATAGCTTCGAATGTATGTTCTGTATTCGCTTGACAGACACACTCTGTTTGGGTTATGATACCGTAGCAGAAAAGGATAGCAGAGGGGATAAAAAAAAGGTCGGATTACTCTTCTTATCATGGATCCGGATCATGTCCGTGATACCTATGTTGGTCTTTATAGTCTTCCTATCGAAAAACACCTTGTGACTGCACTTAAGTAATCTGCCATAGCCTGTGTATAGGCAATCAGCTGCAGCCCTCGTATAAGTAATCAGCTATCATGAAAGAGCATCAAATAATCGCATAATAATATATATACATAATCGTCAAGCAGAATATGTATAAAAACAGAATCGTATAATCTATTATCATAGAAAGTATTTAACTGACTATAGAAGGAGTTTATAAGCGTGAGCGATCTTCCTGCAAATGTAAACGATAGCTATACTGCCCAGAGTATCGACGTTTTAGAGGGATTGGAACCGGTCCGTATGCGTCCCGGTATGTATATCGGCAGTGTTTCCCGTAAGGGCCTGAATCATTTAATATATGAGATACTGGATAATTCTGTTGATGAGCATCTGGCCGGGTTCTGCACGGAGATCCATGTGGAACTGCTGCCGGATGGCTCAGCTTCTGTCAGCGACAACGGCCGCGGGATTCCCGTGGACATGCATAATAAAGGCGTCAGTGCAGAGCGGGTCGTCTTTACGACCCTGCATGCAGGAGGCAAATTTGACGGATCCAATTACAAGACAAGCGGCGGACTTCATGGTGTTGGGTCTTCCGTGGTAAATGCCCTGTCTGAGTGGCTGGATGTGACCGTTATGCGGGACGGATGCATCTATCACGACCGCTATATGCGCGGCAAACCTGTCCTTGAGCTGGAGGATGGTCTTCTCCCGGTGACAGGACATACGCGCAAAACCGGCACAAAGATCTCTTTCCTGCCGGATAAGGAGATTTTTGAGCGGACAGACTGGGGGACAGATGAAATCAAAAGCCGGCTGCATGAGACAGCCTATCTGAATCCTTCCCTCACGATCTATTACAGGGATCAGTTTTCCCCGTCTCCGGAAGAGATCAGATACTGTGAGCCGGAAGGATTGACTGGTTTTATAAAAGATCTGAACAAAAACAGAAATACTTTGACCGATATCATCTGCTTCTCAGGAGAAGAAGGCGATATAACAGTCGAAGGCGCGCTCCAATATACGGACGAATTTCATGAAAGCGTCCTGGGTTTCTGCAACAATATCTACAATGCCGAAGGCGGGACCCATATCACCGGCTTTAAAGGGATCTTTACCCAGCTGCTTAATAATTATGCCAGAGAGCTGGGTATCCTGAAAGAAAAGGATGTCAATTACACAGGAGCAGATATCCGCAACGGTTTATGCTGTGTCCTCTCTATCAAGCATCCGGATCCCCGTTTTGAAGGGCAGACAAAAACCAAGCTCGATAACCAGGATGCAGCAAGAGCTGTCTCCAAAGTAGCCGGCGAAGAGCTGACCCGCTTCTTTGACAGAAACCTGGAAACACTTAAGACAGTTCTCTCCTGCGCAGAGAAGGCTGCAAAGATCCGCAAAGCCGAAGAAAAGGCCCGTACAAATCTCCTGACAAAGCCGAAGTTCTCTTTTGATTCCAATGGAAAACTGGCAAACTGCGAAAGCCGTAAACCGGAGGAATGTGAAATCTTTATTGTGGAGGGAGATTCAGCCGGCGGCTCGGCCAAGACCGCCCGCAACCGCCATTTTCAGGCTATCCTGCCTATCCGCGGCAAGATCCTTAATGTAGAGAAGGCCAGTATCGACAAGATCCTGGGCAATGCGGAGATCCGCACTATGATCAATGCTTTCGGATGCGGCTTTTCCGAGGGATACGGAAATGATTTCGATATCTCCAGGCTCCGCTATGACAAGATTGTCATTATGGCGGATGCCGATGTGGATGGAGCGCATATCTGCACCTTGCTGCTGACTCTGTTTTACCGGTTTATGCCGGAGCTGATCTTTGAGGGTCATGTTTATATTGCCATGCCTCCTCTGTACAAAGCTCTTCCGGCCAGAGGCAAAGAGGAATATCTCTACGATGATGCTGCTCTTGCCCAGTACCGGAAAAAGCATAAAGGCAGTTTTACCTTGCAGCGTTACAAGGGACTGGGAGAGATGGATGCCGCCCAGCTTTGGGAAACGACTCTGAATCCCGAGACCCGAGTCCTTAAGAAAGTGGAGATTGAAGATGCCCGTCTGGCTTCTGAGATCACTGGGCTGCTGATGGGACCGGAGGTCGCACCAAGACGGCAGTTTATCTACAAACACGCAGCGGACGCTGATCTGGATATCTGATCCGGATATCTGACCTGGGGATCTAATCTGGCGGGACTGATGAAAATGGAATCATTACTATTGACATAAAAAATGATTATACCTGCTCAGAAGCCTATGGCATTCGGGATGCTCTGCCTCCCTTATGAACTGCTGAACAATTACAAATTGAAAGTAAACGGGATACTTAAAGAACTGAAAGAGGAATACCATGGCACAGGAGAACATCATAAGCTCTGACTTTATACAGATCATGCAGAAGTCCTATGTAGATTATGCGATGAGCGTAATCATTGCAAGGGCTCTCCCGGATGTACGGGACGGTTTAAAGCCGGTTCAGAGACGTACGCTTTATGATATGCATGAACTGGCGATCCACTTTGACCGGCCATACAGAAAATGTGCCAGGATCGTGGGTGATACGATGGGCAAATACCACCCTCACGGGGACAGTTCGATCTATGATGCACTGGTCGTGATGGCCCAGGATTTCAAAAAAGGACTTCCGCTGGTTGACGGCCATGGAAATTTCGGTTCGATCGAGGGGGACAGTGCGGCTGCGATGCGCTATACTGAGGCCCGGCTCCAGAAAGTAACGCAGCAGGAGTTTCTGGCTGATCTGGACAAGGATGTCGTAGACTTCATGCCAAATTTTGACGAGACGGAAAAAGAGCCTGTTGTCCTGCCGGTACGTCTGCCTAATTTCCTGGTCAATGGTTCAGAGGGTATTGCTGTCGGTATGGTGACCAGTACGCCTCCCCACAATCTGGGCGAAGTGATCGATGCCGTAAAGGCATTTATGAAGGATCCGTCGCTGACCAGCACCCAGCTGATGAAATATATTATCGGACCGGACTTCCCGACGGGCGGAATCGTGACGAATAAAGATGACCTTCCCCAGATCTATGAGACCGGGCAGGGACGTATCCGTCTGCGCGGCCGTGTTATGGTCGAAAAGGCAAAGGGCGGCAAGCTCCGGCTGGTAGTAACTGAAATTCCCTTCACGATGATCGGTGCAGGTATCGGAAAATTCCTCAATGATGTATACGCACTGGTTGAAAGCAAGAAAACAACGGATATTACCGATATATCCAATCAGTCTTCCAAAGAAGGTATACGTATCGTCCTGGAGCTGAGAAGAGGAGCCGATACTGATCAGCTTCTGGCTTTGCTGTACAAAAAAACAAGGCTGGAAGATACTTTCAGTGTCAACATGCTTGCTATAGCTGATGGCCGCCCGGAAACACTCAGTCTAAGACAAGCTGTAGAGCACTTCCTGGATTTTCAGTATGAAATCTATACAAGAAAATATAAAAAGCTGCTTCAGACGGAGCTTTCCAAAAAGGAGATCCAGGAAGGTCTGATCCGGGCTTGTGATATCATTGACCTGATCATCGAGATCCTGCGGGGCAGTAAAAATGTAAAGATGGCAAAAGACTGTCTGACGCAGGGCAAAACAGAGGGGATCCGCTTCAAAACAAAGAAGTCTGAAAATCTGGCTAAAAAGCTGGACTTTACCCCTGACCAGGCAGATGCCATCCTGCAAATGCGTCTGTACCGCCTGATCGGCCTGGAAATCGATATCCTGATGAAGGAACATGAGGAGACACTCAAAAAGATTGCACAGTACCGGGATGTTCTGGACAATCATGAGAGCATGTCCCAGGTCATTATGCGGGGGCTTGACCAGATCAAAAAAAATTATGCTGTTCCCCGCCGCACCTCCATCGAAGAGGCTGCTGCAATTGTATTTGAAGAGAAAAAACCGGAAGCGATTGAGATAGCTGTACTGATCGACCGGTTCGGCTATGCCCGTTCTGTCGACATGGCAACACTGGAACGCAACCGGGAGGCTGCTGCATCCGAGAGCCGTTTCCTTGTCACCTGCATGAGCGATGAAAAAGTCTGTCTCTTCACCAGTACGGGACAGCTTCATCAGGTCCGGGCAGCAGATATTCCTTTTGGCAAGTTCCGCGATAAAGCCGCTCCGCTGGACAATTTCAGCGGTTACGACAGCAGCAGCGAAGAGCTTCTGGCTGTTTTCTCACAGAAAACACTGGAGAGCACAAAGCTGGTTCTCTTTACCAGCAGCGGACAGACTAAGCTGGCTGCAGGAAGTGACCTGCTCACTTCCCGTAAAACCATCGCTGCTGCCAGGCTGAGTGAGGGCGATACTCTGGCGGCAGTATTTGACGCCGCCCAGTACAGCCAGATCGTGATCCAGACCAGAAAGGGATACTTCCTGAAATATGCTGTATCCGGCATTCCGGAACAGAAACGTACTGCAGCCGGCGTGAGAGGTATCAGCCTGACCTCCGGGGATGAGATCCAGGCCATCTATCCTCTGGACCCTTCTGTTAAGCTTACTATAAACATAGGTCCTGATGACAGAGAGATCTGTCTGAACGACCTGAGGATCGGCACACGCGGAGGACGCGGCAGCAAAGTATGAATAAAACAATGAGCAAAAGCCGCATCGCCGGTGGCAGTGAATATGTTTTATTCATACGCAGTTTGCGTCCGAAAAATCGTGGAGCTCAATTATAATCGCGCAATAAAAAAGCCAGCCGGCCCGCTCATATTTCCAGTTATAGAAGATATGAATGGACCGGCTGGCTCTTATTTTACTGTACTGTATTATGATATATTGTGACAGAAGCATCAAAAGGTATTTTACTGCTTCCAGATAAGGCAGATGACTTTGCTGCTAAGCAGCATTTTTATTTATCTATTCTCCCAGGCTGGTTTTCATGAAGGACAGTGCCTTTGTCTTTTCCAGCCACCAGATCAGTACCGCAGCAATGAGAGTGCCGCCGGCTGTGCTGATAAGGAAGGGGATGACGTACATGAATACTGCGCCGGCACGTCCCAGTACCATGGATGCAATCGGATACGCAATCAATCCGCCCAGCACACCGGTCCCAAGGATCTCTGAAAGATAAGTGGGAATCAGCCGCTTCGTATAGTGGTACATCAATCCGCAGCACAGTGCCCCAACCATGCTGCCCGGAAAGGCCAGCAGGGTGCCTGTTCCCATGATATTACGGATTGCAGATGCACAGAATGCCACTGCTACTCCCCAAAAAGGGCCGAGCAATACCGCTGATAATACATTGACCATATGCTGAACAGGGAAACAACGGGAAGCCCCGACCGGTATGGAAAAAGCCGAAAGAGCTACTGCAAG
>CADBQK010000304.1 GCA_902796775.1 uncultured Lachnospiraceae bacterium | reverse complement strand
TAGACCAGATCTACGAGGTTGGTGAGAGAAACAGGGCAAATCTGGAAGCGGGAATCGATGATGACTTTTCCTTTGCTCTGGCAGGTCTGGGCCGTTTTCGTGTCAATGTATTCCGGCAGAGAGGATCTCTGGCGGCAGTGATCCGTGTCATTCAGTTTGGACTCCCTGACCCGGTAAAGCTGGGAATACCGGAGTCGGTACTTTCCCTGGCTGACTGCAAGAAGGGCCTGGTGCTGATCACCGGAGCAGCCGGTACAGGCAAATCGACGACCCTTGCCTGTATGATCGACCGGATCAACCGAAGCCGGGACGGGCACATCATTACGATGGAGGATCCGATCGAGTATATCCACCGCCATGATAAGTCCATTGTTACACAGCGTGAGATCTCGATCGATACTCCCGGTTATCTGGAATCGCTCCGCTCCGCTCTGCGTGAGAGCCCGGATGTGATCCTGCTTGGAGAGATGCGGGATTATGATACGATTTCAGCGGCCATCACCGCAGCCGAGACAGGTGTACTGCTGTTCTCAACGCTGCACACTTCCAGCGCGGCAAACACGATCAACCGGATCCTGGATGTTTTCCCCGCAAACCAGCAGCAGCAGGTCAAGATCCAGCTGGCACGTATCCTCAGAGGTGTAGTATGCCAGCAGCTTGTTCCGGCTGCCGGCGGCGGGCAGGTGGCGGTCTTTGAGGTTATGAAGACGACGACCGCGATCCAGAACATGATCCGGGAGGATAAACTGCATCAGCTCGACTCAGCGATGCAGGCCGGGGCAGCTGAAGGCATGTGTACTATGGATCAGAGTCTTCTGCGTCTCGTAAAGGAAGGCAGGATCACCAAAGAAACAGCCCTGGTTTCCTGTGTTCATTTCGAAAACGTAAGCAAAAGATTGGGAAGCCTTTAAAACGCTTCGCTTTCCAGGATAAAGGCCGAATACCTGCTTTCGGCTCGAAAGCAGGATCTGTAACCTAAGGCATTCAGTAGAGGGAAGGGATGGCAGCTGAAAATGGCTGATGCAGTAACACAGACCGTAAAACCGGTAAATGAAAACGATGATGTGCTGCACGTGTCCATGTTCGGGACATTTTCCATGAGCTGGCACGGGAAAGCACTGGCGGGTGAAGCAAAATCCATGGAGTCCCAGTTCATCTGCCTGATGGAGCTTCTGCTGCATTATCGGGAAAAGGGTGTGACAAAGGATATACTGGAGCGTGCACTCTTTGAGGACAGGGATATTGATGATGTCCATCATGCTCTGCGCAGTGTCATCTACAATGCACGTAAGAGACTGAAAAAGTACGGCTTGCCCGATGTGAATTATATTATCCGGGACAAGGGGGTCTATACCTGGACCAGCGAGATCCCGGTCGTTGAGGATACTACCGAGATGGAGCAGCTGTACGCACGTGCTCTAAAAGAGGAAGATGCCGAACGCAGGAAGCAGCTCCTTCTGGATGCATGTCATTGTTATACAGGCGAATTCCTCGGGAACCAGATTGGTGTTTTCTGGATTGCCAGAGAAGCCCGCAAATACAGAGAGCTGTTTTTCGAATGTGTCGACCGGACCGTAGAAGAACTGCGCAGCAGTTATGATTTTTTCAACATGGAAGCACTGGGTATTTACGCGGCCAGGCTGCATCCGCTGGAAAACTGGGAGCTGGTCACCATGGAAGCCATGGTTTCCATGGGCAGATACGAAGATGCCTGCCGTCTCTATGAGGATACAGTGGAAATGTATTTCCGGGAGCAGGGGTTGAAGCCTTCACCCCGCCTGATGGAAATGCTGAACGATCTGGGGAACAGTATAGATCACCAGTATGCGGTGCTGGATGATATACAGGCGGAACTGACAGAGCTGGAGCTGAAACCAGGGGGATACACCGTTTCTTATCCGGTATTCCAGGGGATATACCGGCTGATTGAGCGCCTGCTGGAAAGAGGCGGCCAGTCCGTATTCCTGATGCTCTGTACTGTGGTGGACAGTAAGGGGAATCCCATGCGGGATGGCGCTATGCTGGAAGAGCTTTCAGCAAGGCTTGGAGAGTCCATTAAGTGCAGTGTGCGCCACAATGATACGATCAGCCGATATGGAAGAGGGCAGTACCTGGTGCTGCTGGTCAATACAACTCTGGAAAACTGTAAGATCGTCCAGAAGAGGATCAATCATCATTTCATTATCGGCAGGCAGCGTACAGGTGTCCGCTATCACGTTAATTCTGTGATCTGCAAGGCAGATGCGGTAGCCCTTACCAGTCCGGCAGACAGGAAAAACTGATACCGGACCGGGATACAGGAGATGCCCTTAGCTGTTTAGGAAGGCAATTCCCGCAGGGGAGTCACCGGAGGATACAATGACAAAAAATCAATGCTATATCGGAACACCCAATGGAGTGCTGTTGTGCATGGATAAAGCCGGACCGGATGATGTGGCCGGGAGGATCTGGCACGGATACAGCGAGGAATGCTTTGTCTTTCACCAATGGAGTCAGGCGGTAAGGGTTATGGAGCAGCTCTTTGACCGCATCCAGTTCCCTTTCCCATCGACAAGCTTCCGTACCTTTGACGGCTATCAGAGGGCGGTCAGACATACACAGGAGGTACCCCGGATTATGTCAGATAACGAACTACTGAAAAAAAGAGGAGATCTCGGCACCTTTATTGTCCGGGTGCAGCACCGCCAGAACAGCAGCTGGCAGGGCAGGATCACCTGGATGGAAGAAGATAAAACCGTGTATTTCCGCTCAATCTGGGAGATGATCAAACTGGTGGAGAATGCACTGGACAGTACAGAACCGGTTGACCCTGATGAGAAGGAGATCAGCTGGGACTGAAAAAATAAAAGAAATAAAATAAACAGAGTAATCTATCAAAGCTTTCCTTTGAAGGAGGACAGGATTCATGTATACAATTGAAGGATTGCGGGAATACGGAGCCAATGTAGACGAAGGGCTTTCCAGATGTTTTAATAATGAAGCATTTTACCTGAAACTGGTCGGTATGCTGAACCAGGAGACGGGATTTGACCGTCTGGAAGAGGCGCTCAGCGCCGGGGATCTGGACGCAGCTTTTGAGGCAGCTCACGCGCTGAAAGGAGTTCTGGGCAATCTCTCTCTGACCCCTGCCTACGAGAAGGCCAACGAGATCACTGAACTGCTGCGCAACAGGACCGAGATGGATTATGGTCCGCTGCTGGCCGGGCTTCTGGAGCAGAGGGATATACTGAAAGGGATGAGCGAATGAGCCGGATGGAGGAAGTGTCTGTCGGCAGAGAAGACAGCACAGACATCAGCAGAGAACTCAGCAGCGGGAATGCAAACATAGAAAGCAGCGAAGGGAATGGGGCTGACGACCCAAAGCCTGCCCGAAAGAAGCCGGATCTTGCTCTTCTGGAAGAAGATTTCGCCAATATACAGAAACGCAGACGGCGCTTTCTGACCGTAAGACGAACAGCATTCACCCTGGTGACCGTAGCCTCTATTGCTGTGCTGGTCGCTATTTTATGGATGCCGGTGCTGCATATTTACGGAGAGTCCATGACACCGACACTCTATGGCGGTGATATTGTTGTTTCCATGAAAGCAAAAGACATGAAGCCAGGTGACATTGTTGCCTTTTATTATAACAATGAGGTTTTGGTAAAACGGCTTGTAGGTGTTGCGGGCGACTGGATCGATATTGACGCGGAAGGAAATGTCTATTTGAATGGCGTCCTGCTCAATGAACCATATGTCAGGGAAAAAGCTCTGGGCGAGTGCAATATCAAGCTGCCGTACCAGGTACCGGAGAACCGAGTGTTCGTAATGGGAGACCACCGGAGCGTTTCTATTGACTCCAGAAACACGGCAGTAGGGTGCGTTGCACAGGAGCAGATGGTCGGCAAGATCGTTTTCAGGCTATGGCCGCTGCCGCGCTTCTCATTTGTGCGGTAAGACTAAAAGACTGCTAATTGATAAAAGGAGGTTTGAGGTAAGAGGATGGGACTGTTTGATAAGCTCAAGAAGAATAATAAATCACCTGAGGAAGATGCCAGAAAGTTTTCGCGTTCAGAATTGCTGGAGATGCTGATCGAGGAGACAAAGGAAGCAGAAAGATTAAAGGCAGAGAACGAAAGGCTTTCTGCTGAGCTGACCAGATGTAAAGAAGATCTGGATCGAACGGCTTCCCTTGCTGTAATTATCAGTAAGCTCGAGGACATTGTCAGCAGCGGGGCAAAACCGGCGGAAAGGACAGCAGATCCGGACGCAGAACAGGATTCTTTCGAAACAGCTGCTGAAGATACCCAAGCTGTTGTACGTCAGGTATCCGCTGCCTTAGCTATGCAGGGATTCCGCTATACGACGAGAGACCCGCAAGGGGAAGCAGAGCGGGCAGCCAAAGCTGAGGCCCAGACAGAGCCGTATCCGCCGCTGGGCGTGGCCGTGCCGATTCGTATGGTCGGATTCCGTCTGGCAGGGCAGAAGAAGTGGGAGGCATAAATGAGCATCCTGAAAAAAGAAAAACAGATACCGGAAACAAATCCGGAGACAGCACAGGCACCGGTACAGGCACCGGATCTATCCACTCTGGAGACCCAGCTGGCCAAAGAGAATTATAATAAACGCTTTCGCGGGATGCTGCAGAGTACGATCTTTGTTTTGATCACTGTCGCTGCAGTTGCGATCCTGATTGCGACAATCTGGATGCCGGTCCTTCAGATCTACGGGAGCTCTATGACTCCCGGCTTGAATACGGGAGATATTGTTGTCTGCCGTAAGACAGAAAACATATCAAGGGGCGATGTACTTGCCTTTTACTACAATAATAAGATCCAGATCAAGCGGGTCATTGCCGTAGCAGGTGATGAGGTTATTATAGAAGATGACGGAACGGTAGTCGTCAATAATATGGTCCTGCGGGAACCCTATGTCCAGAAACTTTCATTCGGTGAAAACACGGACATCAAGATGCCGTTCCTTGTCCCCGAAGGCAAAGTCTTTGTATTGGGAGATAATCGTGAGGAAGCCGTAGACTCACGTAACGTTGGACTGGGCTGTGTGGATCCGGAACAATACGTCGGAAAGCTTTTGATCTGTGTCTGGCCTGCCGGCCGGTTCGGCCTGATCCGCTAGGTTTTTGGGGGAAGGAGAGGGTTAAAAGATGGTAAAGTTAAGATTTACCAATTCAAGCCAGAGATTTGCTGTTGACAGTGAGAGCTTTCTGCAAGATTCGGT
>CADBQK010000303.1 GCA_902796775.1 uncultured Lachnospiraceae bacterium | reverse complement strand
TTATAAAGCTTCATCTTCACTTCACCGGTCACATACTGCTCTGTGACATCTACAAAGGCCTCGATTGCCTCACGCAGAGGTGTAAACCATTTGCCTTCATAGACGACCTGAGCAAGTTTACTGCCCATGGATTTCTTAAGCTCCATGGTTTCACGGTCAAGGAGAAGCTCCTCAATCTGCTTCTGGCCTTCCATCAGGATCGTACCGCCGGGAGTCTCGTAAACGCCTCTGGATTTAATGCCGACGACACGGTTCTCTACAATATCCACAATGCCGATCCCATTGCGGCCGCCGATCTCATTGAGCTTGCGGATAAGATCTGACAGCTTCATCTTCTCTCCATTCAGCGCAACAGGAATGCCCTTCTCATAGGTCAGGGTGATATATTCAGGCTCATCAGGAGCGTCTTCCGGGCTTACGGACATCTTGAGCAGATGCTTGTAGTTTGGCTCATTGACGGGATCCTCCAGATCCAGTCCCTCGTGACTGATGTGCCAGAGGTTCCGGTCACGGCTGTAGCTCTCTTCAGTGGAGAACTCGAACGGAATGCCATGAGCACGGCAGTATTCGATCTCAGCCTGGCGGGAATCCATTTTCCATACATCATTCATACGCCAGGGAGCGATGATCCGAAGGTCGGGTGCAAGGGCATTGATGCCCAGCTCAAAACGGATCTGGTCATTTCCCTTGCCAGTGCAGCCGTGGCAGATTGCGGTAGCACCTTCCATACGGGCAATCTCGACCAGTCTCTTGGCAATTGCCGGACGAGCCATAGCTGTACCCAGAAGGTATTTATTTTCATAGACAGCTCCGGCCTGTACGCAGGGCATTACGTAGTTGTCGCAGAAATCGTCGGTGATATCTTCTATATAAAGCTTCGTGGCTCCGGACTGTTTTGCACGCTCCTGCAGATGATCCAGCTCCTCACCCTGCCCGACGTCCACACAGCAGCAGACGACGTCATAGTCGAAATTCTCCTTCAGCCAGGGGATGATTGTCGTTGTGTCAAGACCGCCGGAATATGCCAGAATAACTTTTTCCTTCATGATGATATTGTTTCCTCCTGAGAATGTACATTTGTGTGATCTATAATGAATATGGATCTCATTTGATACTGCTTTTATGCTTCGCCGGATCGCCGTAGAACAGTGAGAGGCGGGCACGTTTAGGATTGTACATCAAACGCCGTAAGAATGCAAGGGATTCTTTGATTTTTGTGCATAAATATAAATTTTCTATGCATAATTATACGTTATCTGGTTATTTTTTTCCTTTACTTCATGCGACGGATGTATTACAATGAGAAACTGATAACTATTCAGCACCCCTCGTATATTTCATCTTTGGTTTTATCCTTGTACATGAGGGCTGAACATTTACCAAAGCTATCCGCATCCGCAGAAAGAAACATGTCCTTTAGCGATACGGTGATAGTGAATAAATAATAATCGGAGTGATAAATCATTATGATAAAAGCAGGAATCATTGGGTCGACTGGATATGCAGGGCAGGAACTTGTCCGGCTGCTTTTACAGCATCCGCAGGCAGAGGTCATCTGGTATGGGACCAGGAGCTATATTGATCAGAAGTATTCGGATGTATTCAGAAACATGTTTACACTTGCCGACGCGAAATGTCTGGATGAAGATATGGACCGCCTGGCGGATGAAGCGGATGTCATTTTTACCGCTACACCGCAGGGATACTGTGCCGGCATTGTGAACGATGATATCCTGGCAAAGACAAAGATCATCGATTTGAGTGCTGACTTCCGTATCAAAGATGTAAATGTATATGAGAAGTGGTACGGCATTACACATAAGAGCCCGCAGTATATTGAGGAAGCGGTCTATGGCTTGTGCGAGATCAACCGTGCGGACATAGCCGGTGCAAGGATCGTGGCTAATCCGGGCTGCTACACGACCTGTTCGATCCTTTCAGCATATCCTCTGGTGAAGGAGGGGCTGATCGATCCGGCTACACTGATCTTTGACGCAAAATCCGGGACCTCAGGAGCCGGCCGTTCTGCGAAAGTCGATAACCTGTACTGTGAAGTTAATGAGAATATTAAAGCTTACGGTGTGGCTGTGCACAGGCATACGCCGGAGATTGAGGAGCAGCTTTCATATGCGGCAGGGTCGGATGTTATGATCAACTTTACACCGCATCTGGTCCCGATGAACCGTGGGATCCTGGTAACAGCATATGCGTCGCTGCTGCCCGGTGTGAGCGATGAACAGGTCCGTGGAGCCTATGAAAAGTATTATCAGGATGAGTACTTTATTCGTCTGCTTGAGCCAGGAGTAAATCCGGAGACCCGCTGGGTCGAGGGAAGCAACTTTACGGATATCGGATACAAGATCGATACCCGGACAAGGCGCGTGATCATGATGGGAGCCCTGGACAACCTGGTCAAGGGAGCTGCCGGACAAGCCGTACAAAACATGAATATCATGTTCGGACTGGAAGAGAGAACAGGACTGCAGCTGGTACCTGTTTTCCCGTAAGCATATCCGATTACTTTTCCGTAATCGTAAACGCCTGTTTCCCTTAATCGTAAACGGCTGTTTTCGAAGACATAAACG
>CADBQK010000302.1 GCA_902796775.1 uncultured Lachnospiraceae bacterium | reverse complement strand
CTCGATTTTGAAGAGCATGCCTGCCCGACCTGCGGCAGCTGTTCCGGTATGTATACAGCCAACAGTATGAATTGTCTGACTGAGGCAATCGGTATGGGTCTGCGCGGCAATGGCACAATTCCTGCAGTTTACTCCGACAGGATCCGCCTTGCAAAACATGCCGGCATGAAGGTTATGGAGCTGTATGAAAAGAATATCCGTCCCAGGGATATCCTGACAGAAAAGGCTTTTATCAACGCACTGACTGTAGATATGGCACTGGGATGCTCCACCAACACCATGCTGCACTTGCCCGCGATTGCGCATGAAGCAGGTGTGAAGATCGATCTGGATATTGCGAATGAGCTGAGCAGCAAAACGCCGAATCTCTGTCACCTTGCTCCGGCAGGCCATACCTATATGGAAGATCTCAACGAAGCGGGCGGTGTGTATGCGGTAATGAATGAGCTCAGCAAGAAAGGGCTTTTATTCACGGATCTGATCACGGCAACCGGCAAGACAGTCGGAGAGAATATTAAGAATGCTGTCAACAGGAATCCTGAGGTAATCCGTCCTGTTGAGAATCCCTACAGTGAGACAGGCGGTATTGCTGTCCTGAAGGGGAATATAGCTCCGAAAGGCAGTGTCGTGAAGCGTTCTGCTGTGGTACCGGAGATGATGGTACACGAAGGTCCTGCCAGGGTATTCGATTGCGAGGAAGATGCGATTGACGCCATCAAAGGCGGGAAGATCGTGGCGGGTGATGTTGTAGTCATTCGCTATGAGGGACCGAAGGGCGGCCCCGGTATGCGCGAAATGCTCAATCCGACTTCTGCGATTGCAGGGATGGGACTGGGATCCAGCGTAGCACTGATCACAGACGGCCGTTTTTCCGGAGCTTCCAGAGGAGCCTCCATCGGTCATGTAGCACCGGAAGCTGCACTTGGCGGAAATATTGCCCTGATCGAAGAGGGGGATATCATCAAGATCAATATTCCGGACAATACATTGAATGTGGATCTGCCTGACGAAGTACTCGAGGCGAGAAGAGCTGCCTGGAAACCGAGGACTCCCAGGGTAACGACCGGTTATCTGGCACGCTATGCTGCTCTTGTGACAGACAGCAGCCAGGGTGCAATTCTGCAGATTCCCGGTGAGGAATAAGAAGTAGAAGTAGACAGGAGGAAACATGCTGTTAACAGGAGCAGAGATTATTATAGAATGCCTGAAGGAACAGGGAGTGGATACGATTTTCGGCTATCCGGGCGGGGCGATCATGGAAGTCTATGATGCCCTGTACAAACATAGCGATGAGATTACTCACTATCTGACCTCCCATGAGCAGGGGGCTGCACATGCAGCCGACGGCTATGCCCGCGCAACAGGGAAAGTAGGAGTCTGTTTTGCTACATCAGGGCCGGGAGCTACAAATCTGGTTACCGGTATTGCGACTGCGCAGATCGATTCTGTGCCGATCGTGGCGATTACCTGTAATGTAGCCAGGAGTCTTCTTGGGAAGGACAGCTTTCAGGAAATCGATATTTCCGGTATCACAATGCCGGTCACCAAGCACAATTTTATTATCAAGGAAATCGAGGAGCTGGCACCCAGTATCCGCAGAGCCTTTAAGATCGCGCGTTCCGGCAGGCCGGGCGTGGTACTGGTCGATGTCACCAAGGATGTGACACAGACAAAAACGGAGTATACCTGCCAAAAGCCTGAGCCCTGTACAAGAGCGCCCAGAAAGCCGGACCTCAGCCAGCTTGATGAGGTTGTCAGCCTGATCGAACATTCCGAGAAACCCTTTATTCTGGCCGGAGGCGGTGTGATTGCATCCGGTGCAGCCGGAGAGCTGCGCAACCTGGCCCGCAAGATCCAGGCACCCGTTGCGGATACCCTGATGGGCAAGGGTGCTTTCAGCGGAACAGATGATTATTACACGGGTATGGTCGGTATGCATGGGACCAAGACCAGTAATTACGGGATCACAGAGTCTGATCTTCTGATTGCGGTCGGCGCCCGTTTTTCTGACCGTGTACTGGGGAATGTGAAAGAATTTGCCCGCCATGCAGATCTCGTGCATATCGATATCGACATCGCAGAGATTGATAAAAACATCGTCAGCAACTATCAGCTGATCGGCGATGCCAAGGATATTCTCCAGCAGCTGTGTGACAAGGTAAGTCCTGCAGATCATACGCAGTGGCTCAGGCATATCCGGGAGATGAAGACCCATTATCCGCTTACCTATGATCACGATGTGCTGAGCGGTCCCGGGATCATCGAGGATATCTACGAAGCCACAAACGGAGATGCACTGATCTGTACGGAGGTCGGACAGCACCAGATGTGGGCTGCTCAGTTTTACAAGTACAGAGAGCCCCGGCAGTTCTTTACTTCCGGCGGTCTTGGCACTATGGGCTACGGTCTGGGCGCTTCCATGGGGATCAAGGTTGGCCGCCCCGAAAAGGTCGTAGTCAACATTGCCGGTGACGGTTGTTTCCGCATGAACATGAACGAGCTGGCAACTGCGTCCCGTTACAATATCCCGATCATTGAAGTGATCATCAACAATCATGCACTTGGGATGGTCCATCAGTGGCAGGCCTTCTTCTACGGAGGCAGGTATTCCTTCTCAGAGTTCCATGACAAAACGGATTATGTGAAAGTATCAGAAGCTATGGGCGTTCCTGCCAGAAGAGTGAAAACGCCGCAGGAGTTTCATGAAGCATTCCAGTGGGCTCTGGCGATGGATGGACCGGCGCTGCTGGATTGTGTGATCGATACGAATGAGATGGTCTGGCCGATGGTTGCACCAGGAGCATCTATTGCGGATTGTGTGACAAAGGAAGACGTAGATTTTTAATTTGGGTAATTGCGCGGCACCTCGGGATGTACAGCATTCCGAGGTGCGTTATATGTCCTTAAAGAGCAGGGGCTGAGCAGTTACATGTTACAAGGGTATAGGAGAGGAAAAGCCAAATGAAGATCAGCACATTAAACCCTATTGCACAGGTTGGACTTGATCGTCTTCCTGCGGACTACGAAATCGGAGTGGATTTTGCCGAGTCGGATGCGGCTCTGGTTCGGAGCGCTGTTATGCACGATCTGGAGTTCCCGCCGCAGCTTCTTGCGATTGCCAGAGCCGGAGCAGGTGTCAATAATATTCCTCTGGAGCGCTGCGCCGAAAAGGGGATCGTTGTATTCAATACACCGGGCGCTAATGCTAATGGAGTGAAAGAGCTGGTGATCGCCGGCCTGATCCTTGGATCCAGGGATATTGTCGGCGGTGCGAACTGGGTACAGAGTATGGCCGATGAGCCGGATGTAGCGAAGCTCGTGGAAAAAGGGAAGAAAAAATATGTCGGAACCGAGTTGAAGGGCAAAAGTCTGGGCGTCATCGGACTCGGGGCGATCGGTGTAGGCGTAGCCAATACCTGCACCCTCCTGGGGATGGATGTTTACGGCTACGACCCGTTTATTTCTGTATCTTCTGCATGGAACGTTTCCAAAGATATCCATCATGTGATGAATGTCGAGGAGATCTATGAAACCTGTGATTACATCACGGTGCATGTGCCGCTGATGGAAACGACCCGCAAGATGATCAATGCCGAAGCCTTTGCAAAGATGAAGGACGGGGTAGTCATCCTGAATCTGGCCCGCGACACTCTGGTAGATGACGATGCCCTCGAAGCAGCAATCCAGTCCGGGAAAGTCCGTAAATACGTCACGGATTTCCCGAACACAAAGACAGCCGGTATGGCCGGCGTCCTGGCTTTCCCGCATCTGGGCGCCTCCACGATCGAATCAGAAGACAACTGTGCTGTGATGGCAGCGGATGAGCTGGCGGATTATCTGGAGAATGGCAACATTTCCCATTCTGTTAATTATCCGGATCTGAACATGGGCAAGTGTACGACCGGCGGCAGACTATCCGTTTTCCATAAAAACATCCCCGGTATGATCAGCCGTCTTACCAACTGTGTCTCGGATGCAAACAACAACATCGAGCACATGACCAACAAGTCCAAAGGGGATTGGTCTTATAATCTGCTGGATGTGAATGATGAAGTCACCAGCGACCTGCTCGAACGCATTTCTGCCATTGAAGGTGTCGTACGGGTCAGGAAAATCAAATAGGGACAGAAAAACAAGAATCATAAAAAACCTGCAAAGAAGAAAAGCATTTCCCCTTTGCAGGTTTTCTGCAAATGTGTACATGAGTAAAATGCCGGGGTCTGTGTGCAGAAAAAGAAGATGAAGAGAGGCAACCTGAAATAACCTGTTTCAGGTTGCCTCAGGGCTGCCCGGCAGATAAATCAATAATGCAGTGTAAAAAAGACAAGTCCGTCTATCTTCTCTTCTTTACGATTTCATCAAGAAAACAGGCCAGAAATTCCAGTTCTGCATAGTCAAGAAAGAAAAGACAGCTATAGATCTGGTTTTGCAGATGCGGATCGAGCACCCGCTCATCAAAAAACTCCGCAGGAGTAATATCAAGGAAATCACAAATGTTGTAGAAAATGTTCATGCTGGGCAGATTACGTCCGTTTTCAATATTATTGATGTAACCGGCATTCTGCCCGATTGATAGACTCATGTTTCTAGCCGAACTATTGCGAAGACAAATCCGCAGCCAGGCCAATCTTTTGCCAAAATCATTTTTTTTCATAGTAATCACCTCCATATTGTTATATAAATGGAATTACTCTATATTTTACCCTCTCCAGATCATTTCTTATAGTAATGAACATGATATCTTTCAAAAAACACAGAATCCGGACAACTGATTCCATTTAACAGAGCCTCTTGCAGCCTTTCAAAGGGTATGATATACTTTTCTGAAAAATCCGGATCAATGATTTGTATACTTAATGGAGGAAAACATGAGCAGAAAAAAGATCGAAGACATGTTTGAAATTGAAGGCATGGACGGCTTTGAAGATTATGATGACTTTGAGGAAGACGACGAAGAAGAAGGCACATCCCTCGAGCTGGAAAAAGGAGATGTAATCGAACTCACAGGAGAAGATGGAGAGGAAAAGCCATTCGCAGTCCTG
>CADBQK010000301.1 GCA_902796775.1 uncultured Lachnospiraceae bacterium | reverse complement strand
GAGAGAGAGATCTCCAAATTATTCTGCTGCGATATGCTGAGTATTGCAATGAGCAAAGCGTCTGCAGGCTGCGCATGGGTCACAGTTATGGGCAATATCAATACCCTGGCGGTTGCTGCCCTGAGCGACTCTGCCTGTGTGATCCTGGCAGAGGGGGTGCGGCTGGATGAGCCTGCCACTGCAAAGGCTCAGATGCAGGGCATTACGGTGCTCCGTACGGAGATGCCGATTTTTGAGGCGGCTCTGTCCGTCCACGAAAAGCTTTCATGATCTCGCTGAGCTACGACCTGCATATCCATTCCTGCCTGTCCCCCTGCGGGGATGATGATATGACCCCGGGAAACATTGTCGGCATGGCAGTCGTAAACGGACTGGATCTGATCGCCCTGACAGACCACAATTCCTGTAAAAACTGTCCGGCTTTCCTGGCGATTGCCGAGGCGTACGGGATTACGGCACTGCCCGGAATGGAGCTGACAACTTCGGAGGAAGTCCATGTTGTCTGCCTGTTCCCGGATCTGGAGAAGGCGCTCGCCTGGGATGCCTATGTGTATGAACACCTGATCCCGGTGCCCAACCGGGTAGACATTTTCGGAAAGCAGCAGATCTGCAATGAGGATGACGAGGTCATCGGGACAGTCGAGAACCTTCTGATCAATGTAACGGATATCTCCTTTGACCAGGTCTACGATCTTGTTACCAGCTTTGGCGGTATTATGATTCCTGCACACCTGGACAAAACAACGACCAGTCTGCTCTCCAACCTCGGTTTTATCCCGCCCGAGAGCAGGTTTACCTGCGCTGAGATCAAGGATATGACAAAGTTCCATGAGATCAAACGGCTGAACCCCTATCTGGAGCACTGCCGTATCATCAGCGACTCGGATGCGCATTATCTTGAGCACATCCGCACACCTTTGTATACACTGCAGGTGGAAAGCAGGCGGCCGGAAGATATCCTGAAGGCTCTGATTACTCCGCCGTATTAATAATCAATATGGAACAAATGCAGTTTTTCTGTGTTCATACGGATCATACTGCAAATGATGAAAACCCCCGGTCAGCCGGGGGTTTTCATCATCTGCAAAGCAATATACGCTCCAGGTCACCGGGGACCAGAACATTTCCATTATAATAAAGTCTCGCCTCAGCCTGATACAATTCCCGCCTGCGGGCAAGATTATCATCCTCCGTATGGGAGAGGATAAGCCGGGGAATGCCGAGCATGGCAGCTGTTTCGCATGCTTCCCGGACAGTACACCTGCCGGATTCATACGGCTGGTACAAATCCTTCTGGGAATACAGACAATATGCTTCATGTATAAGCCATCCGGCTCCCTGTGCAAAGGGGAAGCAGTACTCCGGCAGCAGACCCTTCCCTGCAAATACCAGCCTGGATCCATCTCCCATTGTCATGGCAAATCCCATTTGCTGCCCTGCCTGTTTTTCCATGGAGAAAAACTGCACCTCATGCCCCATCATATGCCGCTCATCACGGTCATACAGCGGCACGAACAGGATCCGGTGGTCAAAAAGCCACACAAAACGTCTGGGCAGCGTTGCATTTGCCAGGGTATGCACAGTCTGGATCATTTCACCAGGACAGTAGATCCTCAGCTCCCCCTTATACTGATTTGCGCGCATACGCTCACCGATCATCCGGATGACCCACAGCACGCCGAACAGGCTCTCCGGAGCGGATTGGGAAAGAAAGATATCATGGATCCGGTCAGGTGCAATACCGGCGCCTTTGAGCTGGCGCAGAATACCATTACCGCCGCCGCCATCCACCAGCAGGATCCCCTTCTCCTCCTCTATCGCAAAGCAGAGCGGGTAGCATTCCGTCGAGAATGCGGCGCCCGTTCCCAGCATGACCAGATTCTCCATCAGCTCACCTCCACCCTTCTGATCAGAGCTTGCCTCTGTGACGATTGAAACTTAAAACTTTGCTTTTTACAGCCTCCAGCAGTGATTAAGGGGGCCGCTGCCATGGCCAAGATCCAGACCAGCCCTAAGTGCACCGGTGATATAATCCTTGGCATTCTTAACGCTGGTACGCATATCGAATCCGAGAGCAAGATTGCTTGCGATGGCAGAGGAAAGAGTGCATCCGGTCCCATGTGTATTGGGATTATCGACCCGCTCGCCCCGGTACCAGATAAACTGTCCCTGGTCATACAGCAGATCATCCGCTGTCTCCGTGAGATGTCCTCCCTTGATCAGGACGCTGCCGGACAGGTCTTTCCCGATCTGCTGTGCTGCTTTCTCCATATCTTCCAGTGTCCGGATCTCATATCCGCACAGCTTTTCTGCTTCCGGAAGATTGGGAGTGATAATATCTCCCAGAGGGAGCAGACGTGTAATCAGAGTATCCATGGCATCTTCCTGCATCAGAGCGCAGCCGCTTGTAGAAACCATAACCGGATCGATCACAATCTTTTTTGCGCCGTACTCCTGAAGCTTTGCCGCAATCATTTCGATCGTTTCTATATTGGATACCATACCGATCTTGACGGCATCAGGAAAGATATCGCGAAAAACGCTGTCCAGCTGCATACCCGTAAATGCACCGCCTGCATCCAGCACTCCG
>CADBQK010000300.1 GCA_902796775.1 uncultured Lachnospiraceae bacterium | reverse complement strand
TGTGTATATCTGGAATCTGTTTCAAGAAGATCTAAGGCATTATTCAGAAGGAAAAACAGTATTCCTGTGCCTCAGAAGCGGGGCTGCCAGTAACTCTCCCAGTATATAGCAGCCAACTACTTCACCGGCAAAAATGTATATTGCCATCCATGGAAGCGGTATGTCTTCGATCATATACCCATATTTAAGCACAAAGGGAATTATGAGGGTATTGGACAATACGGCCGGAATCGGGACCAGCCAGCGATTGCGGCGCAGCTTGTATCCGAGAGCAGCGCCGATCAGAGTGGCCAGGCTGCCGAAGATGATATCGGGAAGGATCCCGCCCCCCAGCACATTGCCGATCACACACCCGACAAACAGGCCCGGAACGGCTGCCGGTGTAAACATCGGCAGGATTGTCAGTGCCTCTGCAACACGTATCTGTACCGCCCCAAAAGAAATAGGTGCGAAAGCCACTGTCAGCGCCACGTACAGAGCTGCGATAACACCGCCCTGTGCGACAAATGAAGCAGGTGTTTGATTTTTCATGGTTCTGTATTCCTCCGGTATCTGCAGCTGTTCTGTGCCCGCAATGAAGGATGCAGAGCATCCCGCGTGCCTGGGCTTCTGAACAGTTAAGTGTTTTATGTATTTTATTAATTATAAAATATCATTAAGAAAGCGTCAAAAGGTATTTTCCTATCCTGATCATGCAGATTGCTCAGCTTCTGAGGTAGATGGCACCATTAAATCTAAGGCCGCTCCATACGCAGGTGATTTCTTCAAAGTACCAGAAATCCTTTACGCAAAGGCATTATCATGTTATCATATAAGAAATTGTTTAAGGGGCCGGCAAATCCCAGGCCGGCCCGCAAAACACCATTTAATACTTCAGGAGGACTAATCGTATGACTGAAAATGCAAGCAGCGTTAAAGAAAAGAAAAAACTGTCACTGGCGGCCAGGATTTTTATTGCACTGGTCCTGGCAATCGTCGTAGGATTGCTGATCCAGAACTATGCGGATTTTGCAAACACCTATATTAAACCCTGGGGTACCATTTTCCTGAATCTCATCAAATTCATCGTCGGTCCCATCGTTCTGTTCTCGATCATGGCGGGCGTTGTGTCCATGAAGGACATCCGCAAGGTCGGGGCGATTGGCGGCACCACGATTATCTATTACTTGTTTACTACAGCCTGCGCAACGGCAATCGGCCTTTTCCTGGGCAATGTATTCCAATCATCTTTCCCGATGCTGTCTACCTCCGACCTTACTTATGAGGCTGCCGAGGGGACAAGCTTTATGGACACGATTGTCAATATTTTCCCCAAAAACTTTCTTGCACCGGTATATGAGAGCAATATGCTCCAGGTCATCGTGATGGCCCTGATCCTCGGATTCGCCGTCATCCTGATCGGCGGCAGCCATTCGGAGCAGGTTGCCGACGGTATCACTGTACTCAATGAAGTATTCATGAAAGCGATGGAAATGATCCTGAAGCTTTCCCCAATCGGCGTTTTCTGTCTTCTCTGTCCGGTTATCGCCTCCAATGGTGCTGTCATCATCGGCTCTCTGGCAAAGGTACTCGCCGTTGCTTATATCGCCTATCTGGCACATGCACTAATTGTTTATTCTCTAGCTGTCCGTACAATTGGCGGGATGAATCCGTTTACCTTCTTTAAGGGGATGCTGCCGGCAATCATGTTTGCCTTTTCCAGTGCTTCCTCTGTCGGCACACTTCCGATCAATATGGAGTGTACTGAAAAACTGGGAGCGTCTAAGGAAGTTTCTTCCTTTGTTCTCCCTCTTGGCGCAACTATCAATATGGACGGAACAGCTATCTACCAGGGTGTCTGCTCCATCTTTATTGCAGCCTGCTATGGCATCCACCTGACACTGCCCCAGATGATCACCATCGTTGCTACCGCTACGCTTGCCTCAATCGGAACAGCCGGTGTCCCCGGTGCCGGTATGGTCATGCTGGCGATGGTATTGCAGTCTGTTGGTCTTCCGATCGATGGTATCGCACTTGTGGCAGGCGTAGACCGTATCTTTGATATGGGCCGTACCACCGTCAACATCACCGGTGATGCCTCCTGTTCGATCATAGTCACCAACCTCCTCAAAAAGAAGCTGGCTTCCTGGTCTGAGGAAGAAAAGAAAACGCTCAGCAATGTCAGTGAAGGGATCGAGGAAACCATGGAAAAACTGGCTGAAGAAGAAAACGATATGATCAATTCTCCTGATCTTTTCAATAAACTGGATTAAAAAAGCGGTTTTCCATAAACTCTGCAAAACAGGATCTGTATCCGATTATCCATAAAACAAGCCGTCCCGGTTCTGGCTGATGCGCATATCAGGCAAACACCGGGACGGCTGTTTTTTTGTGGATCTCATCCTCATAATAAGGATCAGAAATGATTTTTTATGATCGTTAACTCAACCTCACTGCCGCTGACAGAAACTCGTACATCATCTGCAATATTGGCGACAATAGATTTTTCCAGTTCATCCCAGGCCTCTTCAGCAGCAGGACTGCTTTTACGCTCCTGGTCAATTTCTGAACGATACTGATTAAGCGACCACATATAGATCATGGAGTTGGAGGTCATGGCATCCAGATCGCACATACCTATGGATGCATACTTGACCGGACCAGTCGAATAATCTGTCAGCAGGTCACCCGCTTCATCCACACTGTACAGCCCATTCTCGATCAGATCGCGAATCTTGCCCATGATACCTCTGGAAGCTTCATTTTTACCACTGGAAGAAACCGCAACAAGCTCTCTCTTCTTCACATAATCCATATCCGTTTCTGCGAGCAGATGGATCCTGCAGCCGCTTTTACTGGTACTCTCCAGCCAGAGATCTGCAGAAAAATCCTGTGTGATAGCCTTTACCATTCCCAAAGTCTCCTCGATCAGGAGACGCACCTGCAGGGCTGCCTTGTGATCAAGCTGAAGAGCCTTTTCCATCCCTTTCCCGTCAGATGATACCTGAATTTTGTCAGTACGCATTACTTTACCTCCAAACTGTGTATTGTATGCGGGCTTCATTTCTAACAGCATTCAGTATACCACATTTGTGCCATCAATAGAATCATACAGAATAGTTTTTTTTACCTTTTCAGCTTTGATTTAGTGAAAAACAGTCCGGCTAAATGCCGGACTGTTTTTTTCACAGATCAGAACCGGGACTGTTTACATGCCGCCCTTCCA
>CADBQK010000299.1 GCA_902796775.1 uncultured Lachnospiraceae bacterium | reverse complement strand
CCATATAAAAAGTATAAAGCAAAATGAAAGGCAGGGAAGGAGCTATATGAGCAGTGAACCGATCAAAATGAAGCAGGTGACGCTGAAAGAAGCGGAGACCGGCAAAAACATGATCATTCAGACTCTGCCGGAAGGATGGAAATCAACGGTACGAGTATACCGGGACCGTTACCGCGGCAGGGGACAACCGTTTTTTGTGACTACTTCAACGCTATCCCCCGATGGCAGAAGTGCTGTTTTTTACAATTCCGCAGCACATTACCGGGATGATCACCTGGCATCGCATGAGGACTTCTCCACGGATCTTTATGGAAATCTATATCGGAAGATCATGACTTCGGAGCAGTATCTTGAAGACAAAGTGTCGCTGGAACTGGATGAAGTGACAAATCTGCGACTGGTGAAACAGTCCGACTGGTCCAGTAACGCAAAGAAGCAGGAAGAACTTCGGGCAAAAAAGGAAAAAGAATATGGGAATGATCCCAATACTGTGATCGACAGAGTGTATCGAAAAGGTATTGTTCAGGAATATGCCTTTGAACGGGACGGTTTTCCGAGGAGGAGGTTCTACTCGATTCTGCTGGAAGCGACAGAGATTGCGATATGGCGCGACATACCGTACCAGATAATCCAAATTCTGAACGATCCATTTATGGCAGATATCAGTCAGCTGGCATTGAGGGCATATCCGTATGCACGATATGACGAATATCTGGGGAAGTGGATCTATACTTTGAGCTACTATATTGATTGGACAGTGCGCCAGATCCTGATTATGGACGTACCGGAAAAGGAAAGCCAGCAGATGTATTCCAGTGTTTTTCTCCCTGCAGTGAATGCCGGCACCGGCTACGCGGATGATATGATCAAAGAACGCGATGAAATGCAACAGGCGCGTGATGGCCGGAACCAAAAGAAACGGGATGAACTCTCCAGGGAACGGGAAGCGAAGCGGACAGAAGAAAAACGGGTACGGGACGAAGAGGAAGCACGCCGGGAGCGCGACCGTCAGGCACGGGAAAAATTGCGGCAGACACAAAAGGAGATTGAAGAAATCCGGAAGTCTGCGTATGAAAATACAAAGAAAACCCAGGACAGAGTCCGGGAGATGTGGACGGATACGATTCGCGGCGATACCAGATTCGTTGATAAATATGGCAACGAACATGTCATCCGCACCTACGACAACTATGCGTACAAAAGCGGAAGCTCCTATGTCACAAGTGATTCCCCGCTTGATCACGGCTGGGACTGGGAAGAACTGGAAAAGAAGAAATACTGAGCGGTTTGACGTTTTTTCGGCCCCTGTCGTAGAATGTCAATGTCATGAGAACACGACATGTTTTTGCTTATGCCCTGGCAGGGGCGGCGATACTGACATGTACTTCCGGGTTTACCCAGGGAGAGTTTTCACTTGCGAAGCTTAAGAATTATAAAAAAGAATTCAAATCCGTCAGTATTGGCGCCTGTTCCACCAGCAGCACCAAGACCTATGAAGACTACCGGCTGATTACGAGTGTCGGCAGTGCGCAGTATCAATATATTCACAACCACTGTACCGTCGATGAAAAGACCGGTTTTCTGATTGATGAAGAAGGCTTTATGGGAGTGGCTATGGGCTATGCTTTTGGGGAAATCGGTTCCCGTTATTATATTGAACTTGATACCGGCATCACGATTCCGGTCGTGAAGGTAGACGCCAAGGCATCTGAGCACGCACCGAATGGCTGCAGTGCGGCAAGTGATGCGAGTGTAATCGAATTTGTAATCGATGCGGACCGCGCAACAGCCTATTTCGGAGGAGCGAATGGACTGGCCTCTTCCGGCAACTTCAATAATTATAAGTATCTGAAAGGCAGTATTTCAGATATTGAACGGGTTACAGATGAACGGATTGAAACGGGTATCTTCTATTTCTTTTCCCTCGACCAGGACCAGATGAAGAGTACGGAAGAGTATGATCATGTCCGGATGGTTGAAGGCGGTTTTCGAAAATGATTTTGCTTAATGCGGGGATTTTTTGCAAATGATTCGTACATAATTATCGGAGGATGAATTATGAAGAAGCAGGATGGAATTATTAAATCTAATGATGAAAATGTCCTTGAACAAGTCAACGGAGGAATAGAGCAGGAAGAAGGCATATTAGAAGTAAAGGCAGTCAGCAGCGCAGCAATCAATCAGAAAAATACACCGGGCGGCAACGAGGATATTTTCAAGTGGTAAGCTTTGACTTCATTATGAAAGAAAAATGAAAACCTGTATCAGATCGGAGAAATCACAACGGTCAGAGACAGGTTTTTTCTGTGAAGCCACAAAAATGTAACAAATCAGGCGGATTTTCATTTTTTTGAAATTTTTCATCAATTTGGCCGCTTTTCCATATAACTTGTGCAAAAAATCTCATATAATGTTTTCGTTATGCAAGGGGGAAAGAACGTATGAGTCGTGTGTATAACTT
>CADBQK010000298.1 GCA_902796775.1 uncultured Lachnospiraceae bacterium | reverse complement strand
CTGTCTGGGCATATGATCATCTGCTGCTGTGGCAGCAAGTACAGGAAATCCGGGAGAATAAATAAAAAACCTCTTTTGCCCTGATAGACAAAAGAGGTTTATCCCTAAAGGGAGGTTGATCATCTGATCCTGATTTTGCATGTAACCGTCTTCACTGCAGATGAATATTTTGTATTCCCGGCAGCTTTGACTTTTATCTTCAGCTTGTAGGTGCCCCTCCTGAGCCCTTTCTTTACAGTGATCCTGCCTGTCTTTGTATTGATCTTAAAGTGCTTCTTATAACTCTTTTTTCCTTTTTTGGCAGAGGAAAGTTTATAAGTCATTTTCCCCTTTCCCTTTTTCCGGAACGTCAGCACCTTCCTGACAGTCAGTTTCTGGTTCCTTTTCTTAAGCTTCCTGTATCTGACAGTGGCCTTTTTCCCTTTGACTTTCATTGGATTGGGAGCTTTCACGATGACTTCGCACTTCGCCTCCCGGGTTATCTGATTATATTTCTCGTCAAAACAGGTTGCCGTTACGGTAATGGTGGTACGTCCCGGTGCGATTGCTTTGATTGTACCGATATCATCGACCTGTGCTGCCTTTGTATTGCTGGATGTATATTCATACATGCTAATGTACGCCTTCACAGGAGCCGTTATCAGATCGATGTGTGCATAATCGTCTGCAGCCAGTTCATATACGGCTTTTTCTGTCTTGATCGAATCCGGAAAAGGAAGATCCTCTGCGGTGATGTGAAGTGTCATCGTCTCTGATATACCGGAACTGAGTGCCGCCGTGATCCTGACATCTCCCGGTTTATGAACGCTGCATCCACCCTCATCGTCTATAGAAAGAATATCATCATCCGAAACGGACCATGTGATTCTGCTGTCTTCTGCGTTTTCAGGAACTGTTTGATAATATACCTGGTAGAATGGTATGTCTTCCCGGAATGGCAGATAATCATCTTTTCTGCGGAAAAAGATCTTCTTCGCCTTGGTCGCTTCCTTTTCTAAAACAAACTTTGCGTGTACAGTGATATCTTCTGTACACTGAGTATCGGCATTAAGATTCCTGCCTTCTTTATCCTGCCAGCCCAGGAATAGATAACCCTCCTTTTCAGGGGGCGAGAGCATCTCGATAAAGCGATACCCATCTTGTACAAATCGTCTTTCCGTAACAGTTCCGTCTGCTTCAGCAGTAACCATATGAACCATATGATCAAGATCTTTCATATGCTGATCCATCCAGCTGACCCTGTTCTTGATCCAGCGTTTAAACAACTCCTTATCTTCTGCAGGATCAAACTTTCTGCCGCCTTTTTCAGGAGGCCGTGCCGGATATTTGATCAGATCCTGCTCCTGGGATTTCTTTGTCTCTGCATAATACAGATCGATCATGCCGTTTTTATCAGCGGCGATTTGAAGAAGCGCCTTCTTTACTGCAGGCCATTGTTTTTTAACTTCCTCTATAAATCCTCCCTTTCCTCTGTCATTAAACATACCGTACAGCCATTCGTGACGCACTTCAAAACCGCTATATTCCGAAAGATAATACCAGGAATAATCAAAATCCCAAAGCGGCCCCCAGTAAAGTTTGCCACCGCGCTTTTTGTACAGATAGGTGCTGCCTGTACCGTAACTGTCTCCATTTTTACTGGCTTCCATGACGAGCCAGTACTTAGCTGCAGACTCAAGATCCATCAGTTTACGGTAGCTTGTCTGTTTCTTCCCTTCAAAATCTGCGCTGTTGATCGCATCTTCCACTTCCTGCATATAGCCGCGGATATATTTTTTCTGGGCATCGTTTTTGTAGCCTCCGTCATCCGGATCAAAATTCGGTGTATGATTCGCCCAGAGCGCTCCGCTTTTGGTTGTGAAATATGAGGGAGATTTCTCATCTGTCTGTGATCCGTTCTGGACCAGATATCCGCCGGTTATTACATCTTTTGCTGTATCGCCGGCTTCCAGCTCGTCTATTTCGATTCGGCTGTTTCCCACTCTCACCTGTTCGCTGAGGTAATAGCTCCCTAGATACTCCTCATAAGTCCCTGCTGTATTGCGCATCACAAGATCTACCGGAACTCCGCGCGGGGTATAGGGTAGTCCGATCTTATCACCGAGCCATGCCGTGATCCTGTTCTTGATAAGAGTCTTGTCGAGGGCATTGGCAAGAAGGACCCAGTGTTTGTTCTTGCCAAGTCCAAATACATCGGCAGACTTTTTCAGCTTTATTTTGTAAGGTTTCTTATCTTCACCCCATGTCGTATTCCCTCTCCCTTTTATATCCAT
>CADBQK010000297.1 GCA_902796775.1 uncultured Lachnospiraceae bacterium | reverse complement strand
TATGTCGCTGCGCATCCCGGACAAACTGAAAAACATCTTCACGGATACCGTGTGGAGCGTGGCCGGGCTGGTCCTGATGAATGTCGCCGCGCAATTTGCGGTGTACCCGTACTGGAACCGTGTTTTGGGCAGCGAGGCCTACGGGAATATTGTCTATCTTCTGGGGATCATGAACATTCTGGCCATCTCCGTCGGCAGCGGCGTGAATTATACCAGAATGCGCAGGAGCGCCGACGGGAAGACGCCGAACCGGCCCTATACGCTCCTGATGGCGGCGGGGACGCTGCTCTCGCTCCTGATCCTCGTTCTGCTCAGAGCCCTCGGCCTGATCCGGGAGGAGCTGCCGGACTTCCTGCTGCTCTGCGCCCTGACGGCTGCGACCATGTGGCGCTATTACGCGGATGTGGAGTACAGGCTCCATATCAACTACAAAGGCTTTTTCCTGTACTATTTTGTCATCGGCCTCGGATATCTGGTCGGCATGGGCCTGTTTCGCGCCACCGGGCGCTGGCCGCTGGCGCTGCTCCCCGGCGAGGTCGCGGGACTGCTGCTGGTGCTCCTGCGGGGGCGGATCTTCCGCAGGGACGCGGCGGCGCCCGCGGAGGACCCCGGGCCGATTCTCCGGCTGGCGCTGCTGCTGGTGGGGACAAACGTGCTGTCCCATCTGGTCTTCAACGGAGACCGGATCATCCTGCAGCTTTTTGCCGGCAGCACCGCCGTGAGCGTGTATTACATCGCCTCCCTGTTCGGCAAAACGACAAGCCTGATCACAACGCCGCTCAACGGCGTGCTGGTCGGCCATCTGGCAAAATTTGAGGGGAAGCTGACCCGGAAGCTGATGAACGGCGTAACGGCGGCGGCGGCGATCGGGGCGGCGCTCGCGACGGCGGCCTGCGTGGCCGCGTCCATGATCGTGCTGCCCTTCCTGTATCCCACGGAGTATGAGACGGTCAGCAGGTATCTGCTTCTGGCGAATGCGGCGCAGGTCCTCTACTTTACGGGGAACATCCTGACCGCCTCGGTGCTGCTGCGCTTTACCCCGGCGAGGAATCTGCTGATCGTTAATTTTTCGCATGGCATACTGTTTGGCGCTGTCTGTATCCCAGTGGCTTGTCTGCATGGGATCAGCGGCTTTTGCTGGGGACTGCTGGCGGTGAATGCTTTTCGATTGGGTTTATCCCTACTGCTTGGCTATAAAAATATAAAGGGGACAGCATCGTGAAACTTGACGAACTGCATGATAAACTATTTGGCTTGCTGTGTATGATCGACGATATCTGCAAGAAGGAAAACATCCCGTATTATCTTGATGGGGGAACAGAAATTGGATCCGTGAGAGAAAAGGATATTATCCCCTGGGATGACGATGTTGACATTAAAGTCAAGCTGGAAGACTATCCGGCATTTAAGGCGGCAATGCAGAAAAACCTCCCGGACCATTTTCATCTCGTTGAACCTCACCAGCTTGCGCCGGCTTTTTTTGATATGATGGTTAGAATCGTCGACGACAGATTTCTGATCAGAAAAGAGACGGAGGAGGACAGGTTTTACGGGAACTGGCAAAATCGAGTTGGAGTAGATGTTTTTATCCAACATAAAATACCGGACGGTTTTTTCTCGAAACGATTAAGCTATTGTTATCTGAAAACGCTGTACGGCATGGGGATGGGACACCGATACAAGCTCGATTACAAGAACTATTCTGTAATTGAAGGCTTTGTGGTGGGCATTACCAGCTCGATCGGGAGACTGTTCCCGATCGAAAAAATCTGGCAATATTATTATCAGGCGATCAAATGGCTTGATCGGAGACCATCTACCTGCGGGATGAGAAATACTGTGACATGGAAAGGTATCTATTCTACCAAATGGACCGAGGGTACAGCATATGGGGAGATCAGAGGAAGACGATTTCCGATCTCGGCAGGCTATCATGAAGAATTGACTGCGTATTACGGGGACTATATGCGCCCTCCCGAAGACAGAAGTATCTATATACAGCATTTAGACCCCGAAGATCAGTTCCGTGAATGAAACGTGAGACAAAACGGAAAGAAATCGATTGAAGATTGCGAGATAGAAAAGAATATGCGTACATTTGGAACAATATCCTATAATATTTACTGCAACTTCACAAACTATGGATCTGCTCTGCAAACCTGGGCCTTGCACCAGACTATCAAAAAGATGGGGCACGTACCTGTTCTGGTAGATTACTGCCCGGATATGCTGGCGGACAAGAATCCATTGAACCCATTTGATAAAATGTGGGATCGCGACGAGCAATCCAGGCAGATGGTTGAATTGACGATGCCTGCGATACGAGAAAACTTTGAAAAATTTGAAGAGTTTTATCGTAAGTGTTTTCTCAGAAGCAAAATGAAATATACTTCTTCAAATTTGAATGAGGCCTATCAAAATGAGCTGCTTGACGGGTTTGTTTGTGGAAGTGATACGATTTTTTGTATAGATGAGTTTGGCTTTGATGACGGTTACTTTGCAAACTACGACTGTATGAAAGGGCGTTCAGTAGCTTATGCGGCTTCTTTCGGCGATGCATGTTTTACTGCTGAAGACTATAAAAAACTGGAAGTGAGAATTCATAATTTTAAGGCATTGGGGATTCGTGAAAAACGAATGATCCCATGGATCGAAAATCATACGTCTCTACCGGTTCAAAGAGTCCTTGATCCCACGCTTTTGCTGAGAGCGGAAGAATATGCGCCCATTATACCGAAATTACATAAAAAACCGCCCTATCTGTTGCTGTACTCTCGACGCTATTCGCCGAGGATGGAGGAATATGCTGAAAGAATTGCAAATGAAAACGGATGGCAGATAATAGAAATCAGCCTTCGCGCGATCAATGAAAAACGCGGGCATATTATGGCTTACTCGGCAGGGTGTGAGGAATTTCTCGCGTTGGTACAACATGCGGAGTTTGTTGTTACGAACTCCTATCATGGCATGATTTTCAGCGTTCAGTTCAAAAAACCGTTTGTCATTTTTTCCAGGGAGCAATGCAGATGTAAGATAGAGGAATTACTTCATTTGTTTGACGTTTCGGATCGGTTGATGATAACCGGCCAGGAAGAAATTCGAGAGATAGATTATAATAAAATAACCGAAAACCTGGAAGCGGCCAGAAAGGAATCGATCGAGTTTCTTCGCATGGAATTGGAATTATGAGAGGATGACAAAGTGTATCTTGACAGTGGAGAGCGAACGGAATGTTTCGGGTGTGAAGCCTGCGTCCAGATCTGCGGGAAGAATGCGATTCTGATGGAGGAGGACGAAGAAGGATTCAGATATCCAAGTATCAATAATGCCGCCTGCATTGACTGCGGGTTGTGTCGAAGCGTATGTCCTGATGAACACGTGCCGGAAAAAAACGGGGGCGTCAGATATGTGTTTGGCGGATATCATAAAAATCCTGAAGTTCGTTTTAATAGCACATCAGGCGGGGCGTTTACAAGCATAGTGGATGCATTCTGCGATGAAAATTATGTGATTTTCGGTGCAGCGGCAAGTGGATTGAAAACGATTCATCGCTACACGAAAGACAAGAGGGAAGCAGCTCAATTCAGAAAATCAAAATATACACAGAGTGTGATCCGTGCAGCATATAAAGAAGCAAAGCAGTTTTTGCGGGAAGGGAAGAAAGTACTGTTTTCCGGAACACCGTGCCAAATAGCCGGGTTGTTATCATTCCTTGGGGACACAAGTCGTGATAATTTGCTTACGGTCGAAGTCGTTTGCGAAGGTGTTCCTAGCCCTTTGTATCTACGAAAGTTGGATAAGTTTGTTCTGGAGAAAAAGGGTGCCCCGATAGAGTCTGTCGATTACAGGTATACCGGTAAGAGCATCTTCCAGCATGGGAAATGGGACTTTCAGATAATGAGACTGTCCCTGTCTGGTTCGAATAAGACGCTTTCAAAGGATCGATGGTTTAATCCATTCTGGTCTTTGTGGCTGAGCCACTTGATGAGCAGGCCGGCATGCTATCAGTGCAAATTCGCAACGCCGGATAGAGTGGCAGATATTACGCTTGGCGATCTTTGGGGAGTTCACTTGTATTGTCCGGAACTATACGGGAATAATGGCGGATCTTCGCTTGTCGTCTGCAATACGGATAAGGGGAAAAGAGTTTTCCGCTTGGCACAGGAAAGCATGTTTGGACACGAACTGGAATTCGAAGAAGCGCTGAAATACCAAAGTCCTATGAGAAGAACGATCGGTATGAATCCAGATAGAGAAGCATTTATGAGCGACTTGAAAAGTGATATGGATTATCAGAGTATTAATAAAAAATGGGCTAGAAAACCGACGTTAGAGCTTGTTTTTCAAAAATACTGCTGGGGGAATCGTCAAAAAATTGCTGTTTGGACCATAAGCCGGAAGCTCAAAATCAATAGGCGCAAAGCGTAACACAAGGGTTGCTCCGATACTGAGCAATGTTCCCGGCAATTTGTTCAAGATGCCGGTTGCCGGCGATTCCT
>CADBQK010000296.1 GCA_902796775.1 uncultured Lachnospiraceae bacterium | reverse complement strand
CAGCAAAGCATGGTCAGTACCAGCGCAATGATCAGATGGTCTCCTGCCACGCTGACGATTGCATTGATAATATCATTAGCCAGACCGGTCATCGTAATGGAACCGGAGATAATACCAGCCACGCCGCAGGCTGCGCCGACAGTGATCGTGCTTCGCCCGCCGGCTTCAAGTGCCTCGATCAGCTTCTGTGGTGTGATGCGGTTTTCCTTGTCAAACAGACTGACAATAATGGACAGAATAATGGCAAGGGAAGCCGCCCTCTGCAGGGTCATAAAGTTGCCGGATACCCAGACAACCAGCGCAACCAGAGGCAGCAGCAGATAAATCTTTTTGATCAAAACACCCATCTTCGGCAGCTCTTCTACCGGGATTCCGTGCAGATCAAGCTTTTTAGCTTCCAGATGCACTGCGATAAAAATACCCGAGAAATACAGGATTGCCGGAATGACTGCACGCCCAATGATTCCGGAATAGGGGACACCGACAAAATCTGCCATCAGGAAGGCCGCTGCGCCCATGATCGGAGGCATGATCTGGCCTCCCGTGGAAGCAGCCGCCTCCACTGCGCCGGCAAACTCAGGCTTGTATCCCGTCCTTTTCATCATCGGAATCGTCACAGAACCGGTGGTTACCGTATTGCCGACTGAGGACCCGGACACCATACCGCACAGGGCAGAGGAAATAACTGCTACTTTGGCCGGCCCGCCGGCGAACTTGCCTGCCACACAATTGGCCAGGTCAATGAAGAAATTCGAGATACCGGTCCGCTCCAGAAAAGCACCAAAAATGATAAAAACAACAATGTATTTAGATGCTACATTGACAGGGGTCGAGAAAATACCTTCCTTCGTATAGAAAAGGTTTCGGATCAGATATTTCACCCTGCCGGCAAACTCCGGATTTGTAAGGCCGATCGTCAGGGCATAGATGATAAACACACCTGCCACACAGAGGATCGGAATACCTACGCAGCGTCTGGTCACTTCGATCAGGGCTGCCACTGCAATGATGCCGATGACGATCTGGAACCACTGGAAGCGGGTGCCCTGATTGATGATCGCATTCGCATTAAAAGTAAAGTATAAAAACGACGCCGTCCCGGCTATCATAAAGATGACATCCGTAATCGGCATAAAGTTGACTTTCTGCTCCCCTTTCCTGGCCGGATAGATCAGAAATCCCATCAGGATGATCAGTCCCATGAAGGAGGTCAGGCGGATCTCCTCCAGGAAGGTCGCAAAGAGAGTTACATAAATACACCACAAAGAGAAGGCAACCAGGATGACTGTAATGACAGCCTTGGGCTTGCCTACCCAGATCCTGGTATTGGACTCACGGTCATACTTGCGCATGACTGCGTCGATATCTTCATGGACCGTATGATCACTTTCATCCACAAAAGACTCATAATTGTCCAGCTTCTTTTCCTCTTCCCGGTTGAAAGCATCTTCCTGTTCATTTAATTTCTTCGTCAGATCTTTCCTGTCCATTTCACTCACAGCCCGCACCTCCTATTCCTGCGTATTCACGGTAATGCCGTGCTCTGCGTAGTAGCTGGCTGCTCCCTCATGATAAGGAACAGTCGCAATGCTGGTTGCGTTTTCCAGGGTCAGCTCCGCCCCTTTGGCATTCTCCAAAGTAATATCTTCCACATGATCAAACATGGCTGCCGTCAGGTTGTAAACTGTCTGCGGATCAGCATAAGTCGAAACGACCATGGTCGCCTGGACGGTAATCGTATCAATCGGCTCCTCCTGTTTCGGATAGGTGCCGGCCGGGATCTGCAGCGGCACATAGTACGGGCAGGCCTGGATAACCTTCTCACGCAGCTCGCCGCCGATCTGGATCAGGTTGACATGGTTGGTCGTAGCAAGCTCTGTAATAGCGGAGGTTGGCGCACCGGCTACGATGAAGGCTGCGTCGATCTTGCCGTCCTTAAGGGACTCTTTGGAATCCTCAAAACTCTGATACTGAGGTTTGATATCCGCAAGGGTGATATCCGCCGCCCCCAATACATCCAATGCATTAAAATACGTACCGGAACCAGCCTGGCCGATCGACACGCTCTTGCCCCGCAGATCTTCCACGGAAGTAATCTTGTCATTCATAGTGATCAGCTGCACTGTCTCTGCGTACAGGGCGCCCAGAATTCGGAAATCATGGGTCGCACCGTCTTTTTCAAAGGAACGGCTCCCCTCCCATGCATAAGTCAGCACGTCCGACTGGGAGAATCCCAGCTGGAAATCCCCATCCTGGATACTCTGGATATTGACCTTTGAACCGCCGGTCGAAACTGCTGTCACTTTTACTCCTGCATACTTGCGCATATACTGAGCCAGCACACCTCCGTAGGAGTAGTAAGTACCTGCCGTGCCTCCGGTGCCGAACATCATCCTGGAACCTGTCCCTTTGCAGCCTCCGAATACAAGAGCCAGCGTCAGAATCAGCATCATGCACAGGAGCTTTCGTCCATGTCTTTTCATGCTCTTCATTCTCCTCTCCTGCGGAACCGCCCTGGTCTCTTCCTCCATCTTCCCTGATGGCATCAAGTTCTCCCGCGGTCCCCTGTTTCTACGAAACTTCACAATAGTCTCGTTCCTATTCTATAATATTTTAAGCAAAATTCCTAGTATTTTTCGTAAAAAACAGACGAATTTCTGTATTATTATACAGAAACTGCATCTCCGGACACAAAAACCGGCAGGATTACTCCTGCCGGTATAAATGCTTGTCAATCGTATAAATCGTATTTCTCTGTCTAAGCTGAGAGTCTCCTTTTCAGTGTCAGGATATTCTGCCCGTCTTTGTAATCATAAGCAGCCTCATCCATCATCCGCTTTGTAAGCAGGATACCCAGCCCGCCGATCGGACGCTCCTGGATAGGCAATGTAATATCCGGATCTTCCCTTGCAAGAGGATCATAGGGTTTGCCTCTGTCGATAAAGGTAAGAGTCAGGACAGACGGCTCTGAAGATATTTCCAGCCGCACTTTCGCTTTTCCCTTGTCCGGCGTGTAAGCATAGTGGGCAATATTGATAAAAACTTCTTCAGCCACCACACAGACCTGCATCTGCGCCTTCAAAGGACATGCTGCTTCCTCCAGATGTCTTTCGATGAAAGACAACAGCTCGGCCAGATTTTCATCCGCAGCTTCCAGTACGATCTCGTGCTCCTGTATTAGCCCGGCTTTTGTCTTCTCCCTATCTACAGTCATGATGACACCTTTCTTAAACATTGTTTCACATTGATCCGCCGGCGGCAGCTCCCCCGGATTCCCTGTTTTTATACTCAGATCAGATCTTTAATATTCGTATACTCATACCCGTGCGCTTTGGCAACATTTTTGTTCGTCAAAATACCATCAAAGGTATTGACAGCCGAGCAGATCACATCACTCTTTCTGCAGGCTTCTTCGAGCCCGGACTCGGCAATCATCAGGCCATATCTCAGCGTTGCATTGGTCAGTGCGATGGTACTGGTCCTGGGCACCGCACCGGGCATATTGCCTACACAATAATGCACTACGCCTTCCTCAATGAAAACGGGATCGTCATGCGTAGTCACATGGGAGGACTCGCCGCAGCCGCCCTGGTCTATGGCTACATCCACAAAAACCGCGCCATCCTTCATACCCTTAAGGTACTTCCGTTTGAAAAGCTTGGGTGTTGAGCCGCCGGGAATCAGAACGGAACCAATGACCAGATCAGCGCTTTGAAGAGCCCGTTCTACATTGCTCTCACTGGAAACAAGTGTCTGGATATGGGCACCAAAGAGATTATCCAGCTCTTCCAGACGCTTCAGATTGATATCCAGGATCGTAACATTCGCCCCCATGCCGATGGCAATCTTGCAGGCATTCATGCCGACCGTACCGCCGCCGAGGATCACAACGTTTGCCTTCGGAGTCCCGGGAACACCCGCCAGAAGAATACCTTCTCCTCCATATTTCTTTTCCAGATATTTAGCGCCTTCCTGAAGGGAAAGACGCCCGGCAAGCTGGCTCATCGGGGCCAGAAGCGGCAGTGAACCATCTGCCTCCTGCAGCGTCTCATAAGCAACGGATCTTACTTTCCCTGCCAGCAGGGCATCCATCTGCGGTTTATCAGCTGCCAGATGAAGATAGGTATACAGAATAATACCGTCATGAAAATACTGGTACTCTGACTCAAGAGGCTCTTTCACCTTAATCATCATATCGACCATCTGCCAGATATCCGCCGGTTCGTCCATCATGGAAGCACCTGCTTCATCATATTCACTATCCGAAAAACCAGAGCCCACACCGGCTCCCTTCTCAAAATAAACGTGATGTCCGGCAGCGACATAAGCCCGTACATTATCCGGCGTCAGACCTACACGAAACTCATTGTTCTTCAGTTCCTTCACGCATCCGATTTTCATGACATTACTCCTTTACCATTTCATACGAAACTGCATCTGCACGATTACTATATCGCTCCTAGCATACCCATTTTTTTTCCGGTTTGTCAATCATAAAGTATAAATTCCATTTTATGATTGATTTGGCTGCCATAAATCATGCTTTTGACAGGCGAATCATCTTAATTTCTGCAATTCCATAAAAATGCTATGGCTGCAGCCATATTCCCGGGAAAATACAAATGGGGAAAGCCCGCCAGCAGGTTATCCCTGCTGTACATACACCGCCAGCTGTTCTGAGGGCTGATCTTTACAAAATCTGTAACAGGTTTTCCTGCAAGGAAGCTCCCTTCTTTCCCCTCTCCCTTTGTATCCCAGTAATGAAACTCATGTGCACGGAGCTTAAGCCCGGCAGGACCCAGAATCGTATCCTCCAGAGATGTCAGCTCGCAGTAACCGAAGCGCACGAGATGATTCGTCCGAAATGCCCGCCCCGGAATCACGCCTGCCATCTTCCTTATTTCTCCGGAAACGTCCTCCATCTCTTCATGCAGATACATATATGCACCGCATTCAGCCAGGCAGGGAAGCTTCTCTTTCAGAACAGCTTTCCGGATATCCGCCAGCATAGTCTTATTGTCAGCCAGCTTTGCTGCGTGCAGCTCCGGATATCCGCCTCCCATATAGATGCCCTGTATCCCCTCCGGCAGGCATGAATGATGAATGGGAGAAAACTCCACAAGTTCTGCCCCCTGATCCCGCAGGATCTTCAGGTTCTCTTCATAATAAAAACAAAAAGCCTCATCCCTTGCAACCGCAATACGGACAGGAGCCGCCCCCTTGCTTTCCTTTTTTTTCTTCTTCAAATCAAAATCAGGCAGCGACAATGAAGGTGCTTCCCCGGCAATCCGGATCAGCCTTTCGATATCCACGGTCTTCGCAATCTCTGCGGCAAAACTATCGATTTTCGCCTGAAGATCCCGGATCTCCTCAGGAAGAGTAAGTCCCAGATGCCTTCCGGGAAAGGAAATAGATGCTGTTTGAGGAACATATCCCAGAGCATGGACATGGAGCTGCTCCTCGATCAAAGGGGCTATCCGCTCATACACAGCCCTGGAACACCGATTCAGGATTACTCCATAGATACCGCTGCAGCCATCTCCCGTTTCTGTCTCTGCCCGGAACAATCCTGCACCATCTGTTCCTCCTCTTTCCTGTCCGTACCGCAGGAACCCCCTGATCATTGCAAGCGCAGATAAACTGGTCCCCCTCATGTCCACAATCAGAACGACCGGGGTCTGCGTGGTCCTCGCCAGCTCATAGCTGCTTGCCCTGGTCGTCACGCCGCCCAGTCCGTCATAATACCCCATAACCCCTTCGATCAGAGCCATCCTGGCATCACAGTCTGCCGTATTTTCATAAAGCAGACGGCAGACAGTCTCCGAATCAGCAAGGTAGGTATCCAGGTTGCAGGAAGGAATCCCCAGCACTTTCGTATGAAACATGGGGTCAATGTAATCCGGGCCGCATTTAAAAGCTGCCATCTTCATCCTCTTTTTCAGGATCTGAAGCAGCCCGCACGTGATCATGGTTTTCCCGCTTCCGCTGGCAGGAGCTGCCAGCAGTATGCGGGGAAGTGTATATCTTTCCATTTTTTTTAGCTGCATTTTATCGTATCCACTTATCAGCAATGACTGGAGCCGGGTAGCCCCAGTCTTCTTCCACAGCGTGAACGACCAGGCTGAACCCGTTCTTTTCCAGTACGCGGGCGGAGGCATGGTTCTCGATCATGGTGCTGGCTGTGATGATCTCTATTTCCGTCTCTGAGTACAGGTACTCGATCATCAATCGGAGCGCTTCTGCAGCGATCCCCTTGCCCCACCATCGTTCCAGCAGCCGGTAGCCGACACTGATCTTATGAATGGGCTCCCGGTATCCGTACATCTCGGCCAGTCCGCAGAATTCTTCCGCCCTGAATATGCCCAGGATGATCGATTCCTGAAAGCATTCTGTATACAGCCTGCGGATTACATCATGGGCATCCGTATATTTCTGCTCGAACAAAAAAGTCGGAAGATATTTGTATACCGCCGGGCTGTCTGCCAGCTCCTGCAGTGCCTGCGCATTCTCCAACGTCAACCCCCTTAATGTGAGCCTGGGGCTGACCAGATAGGGGATCTCGGAAAAAAGTTTTTTTGGCTCTGTCCTGCCGGGCTTTGTCTGCTGTTTTGTGTTCTCCTGACTCATATGCTGTCCTGTTCCTCACCTGAAAAAACTTCTCCCGCTTTTGCATTTGACTTACAGATGCTGATCTATGCGGCTATTCCCAGAAATCTCCGGAACCGGTCTCCTGACTGATGGCCTGGCGCAGTTCCATCATGGCTGTATAATTCGGCAGGGCAAAAACAGGTCGTCCTTCATCTTTCAGCTTCCCGACCAGATCCTGATAATCTGTTGTGATCTCCATCAGATCCTCAGGAGCCCCTGCCGCTTTCAGCCTTGCATACAGCTCGTCCCTGCACTCTCCTCCGACATAAATCTTCTTCAGGTGCGGGTCGCTTACCAGCCTTTCATAATCCGTATCGTAGATCCAGGAGATATCGTGCCCGTCCCCGGTCTGGTTGTTCAGGCAATGTGCCACTGTATAGTCTTCATTAAAACCGGTGACATAGGTGAGAGCCTGATTGCAGCCGGCCGGATTTTTGACCAGGATCATCTGGATCCGGTTTCCCGCAAGGTCAAAAGTCTCCATCCTGCCGAAAGCAGAACGCACATCGGAAAGAGAGTCGATCGCTTTCTGCGCAGGGAGTCCAGCGGCTTTGACCGCCGCTATTGCTGCCGCTGCGTTATAAATGTTGTATACAGCAGGAAGTGCTATTTCCGCTTCAAGGATTTTATCATCTGCTTTAAGATGGATCCGGCTGCCGGATGTACTCATCTGATCAATGGTAATGACTGCAACATCCGGTGTCTGCCTTCGATACCCGCATTTCGTACAGATAAATCCGCCAAGGGTTGCATAAATATGATGAGAATACTGATACTCTCCGCCGCAGCAGATACACTTCCCGGCATCCGACAGATCTACTTTGCCCTGTGTACCTACAGTACCTTCCAGTCCGTATCGGAGTACCTGGTTCGGAACAAATAAGAATTCCCCTGTCTCCGGGGTCTTTTTCGAGGACGCCAGGGCCAGTGATGCTGTCAGCGGATCATCCGCATTCAGGACAAGCACCGAATCAGGGCTGCGGCGAACTCCTTTACGAATCTCTTTCAATGTATTCCGCACGCTTCCGAAACGATCCACCTGATCACTGAAAATATTTGTGATCACAATCACCTTCGGCTTCACAAAGGGAACGACCAGCTTAAGTGCAGCCTCATCGCACTCCAGCACTGCATATGGATGCCGGGGCTTTCCCAGCCAGTCGGCATTACTGATCAGGTCGGAAGCAATGCCATTGAGCATATTGGCACCGGCCTTATCCCGCAGGCAGTCACAGCCTGCGCTTGTCAGCGCATGTTCGATCATATTGCAGGTCGTGGTTTTCCCGTTCGTACCGGTCACCACAATAATATTCATTCCTTCGGAGACAGCTGCAAGGATATTTTTTGCAATCTTCATGGCAACGATCCCTGGAATCGCAGTGCCTCCCCTGCCTGTTTTTCTAAGTACAAAGCGCGTCAGCTTGCACGCAGCGACAGCCAGCACTGTCTGTATCACATTCGGTTTTTTCATTGTTGTTCTCCTCCTGGGGGACGATAGGATAATTAATTCTTCTATCTCATTCATAATGGCAAACTATCTGCTAACTATTTGATCATTCAACAGTATACCCCCTAATGCAGGCCTTTGCAAGCTGTCATCCTGCCGGGTTCCCCATGCCGGAACAACCAGTGTAATCTGGGTGATCCAGACGCTTTCTTTTCCATATGCATGCACAAATCCGGACAAAGAAACCGCTGGTCCGGGCAGCGTTTCTTTTTGTCCGGATCAGCGGTTTTGTTTCAATTATATTTACTAATAAATCAGGGTTTATCAGATACTTTCATCATACATATCAAACTGATACATCATCGGGCTTACGCCTGCGGCATTATCCACCCCCGGTGCTCCTTCGATTGCGCCAGCAGCGCCCTCAGCCCAGGCTTCATCGCCGGTGCCGGATGCCATACCGGTCATATCCTCTTCCATACCATTAAAGCCCAGCCGTCCGCGGCCGCCGCGGCCTTTTCCGCCATGATGTCCTCCCTGAGTGGAGAATTCATAGCCACAGTTCGGACAAACGCCCTGTGCCAGAGATTCCTGATCCTTTTCCTGTTTCAGGAGAAGGTCCGCCTGCTCCTTTGTAAGCTTGCCATCCTTGACCATCTGGTTGAGTTCCTCCTCCAGCTCTTTGGTACGGCTCTCAGACTTTGCCTTTCGATATGCGTCCAGAGCCTCCTGATAAGCAGTGATGTCAGAAGAGTCCGCTGCTGCATCTTTGTCCGCTTCTGCTGTGGACTGTTCTGTCTTTGCAGCAGAAGAAGAATCTGCTGTATCGGATTTCTGTGTTGTGGCTGCAAAAACGGATACACTTAATGAAAGGACCGCTGCCATAGTTAACACTGCCATTACTATCTTGTGCATTTGCTTCATAATATAACACCTTCCTTACTGTTATGGAGGCAGCTCGTAAAGGAATCTCCCCATTGCTGTTCCCGGCTTTCCCACGGCCGGACCCATGTAATCTGATCTATATCAAATCACGAAAACCTATACGTACTACTATGCTGCCTGTTTTCCTGATGCATCCTCATCTTACCTTCCGTTCCTAAAAAGAAATTAAAAATTTTTAGTTATTTTTAGTTTTCCGTTGTATACTATGATATAACAGCAAACAAATAACAAGGAGGCAGACAGCAGGCATGAAAATTCTGCTCGCGGAAGATGATCCGGATATGTCAAAAGGCGTTGCAGCTTTACTGACAAGAGGAAAATACAGTGTTGATACCGTGGATAACGGACAGGATGCCATCGATTATCTCCTGGTCGGAGATTACGATGCAGCTATTCTGGATATTATGATGCCGGAACGCTCAGGCATTGAAGTTCTGCAGGAGATCCGGCGGGCAGGTAACCGGATTCCGGTTCTTCTGCTTACGGCAATGGGAGAAGTAGAAGACAGGATCAATGGTCTTGATGCCGGCGCAGATGATTACCTCCCAAAACCTTTTGACGGCGGAGAACTGCTGGCAAGAGTACGGGCATTGCTCCGACGTAAAGAAACCTATACACCGGACATCCTGACAGCCGGTGACCTGCGGCTGGACAGGACCGGCTACCGGTTAATATGTGCCGGCCGGGAAGTCAGTCTGAATCATAAAAGCTTTCAGGTTATGGAAATGCTGATGCTCGATCCCGGACGGGTCATTTCCGTCAATGAATTTATGGAGCATATCTGGGGATGGGATAGTGATGCGGAGATCAATGTGGTCTGGGTCAATATTTCTTTTCTGAGAAAACAGCTGCAAAAAATCGGATCCCGTATCCAGATCCGGACGATCCGAAGCGCAGGATACCGATTGGAGGACAGTCTTGATAAAACAGGTAAGGACTAAATTCATACTGGTCTGTATGATCGCAGCCACGCTCATCACACTTGTGCTGATCCTGAGCATTAACCTGGTCAATACAGCCCAGGTCAGCCGTCATCTTGATGAAGTGCTCCAGGAGATGAGTGTGGACAGTTTCCGGATGCTCGATGGATTCAATAAAAAAGGCCGCAGAGGGGATAATCGCAGATCCGCGCTGAACCAGTATTCCGGGCGTTTCTATTGTGTCCGTATCAGCGCACAGAGGCAGACCCTTGCTGAGGGACAGGATATCCCGGATGGCATGGAAGCTCTTGCAAGCCAGATCGCAGAAAGCGGAAAAGAAAAAGGAAGCCTGGATTCCTACCGCTTCCTGGTCCGCTCAGACGATGTGATGAAAAGTGTTTTCCTGCTGGACTGTGTGGAAGAAGCGGAGGAGCAAAAAAGCCTCCTTCTG
>CADBQK010000295.1 GCA_902796775.1 uncultured Lachnospiraceae bacterium | reverse complement strand
TGCACCGGGTACCAGACAGAAACTGGCAGCGAAAAACCGCGTAGGTCTGGGCATCGGGAAACTCAAAAAGGAGTATATCGATGTGGTGAAGAAGATGAAGCAGCCCGGGAGGGTAATGTAGCTGCGAAGAAGCTTTACCCATCCCTGTTTATGCGATCATGCAGGTCCCGGACCTGCATGACCGGTGTTTTTTTGAAAAGCATTATCTTCGTTTAAGTCCCAAAGCACTTTTGATCTTGCGGGGAATAAAAAGCAGCGCATGACCTACGATATAATCGCTGCTTTTTTTTGAGACCATATCTTTTCCCGTTCTCTCAACCAGCAGCATAACATAATTATCGTGATCGGTGCTTTCATATATGATCCCCGGGATTATTGTAGTATCCGCAAAGTCATCAGGAGACTCAAATATATCAGGAACAAGATGCTTTTTCATTTCCGAATAATACTCTTTCGACAGCATTACTTCCGGTTTCGATCTGGCTTTTTGTTCTATCGAATGGCTTACGAGCCTACTATATGCATTTCGCGCACTTCCGGAAAACCTGCCGGAAGCGATTAGGGATCTCTTCAGATCCGAATAAACTTCGATCAGGTTCTGATAAGCGTACATTCCGTTTCCCTGCAGGCTTTCCGGGTTATTGTACCGGTGAAAGACAAGCCGCCTGTTAAGACACACGATCCGTTCGGCCAGCGCAATGCCCAGCAATCCCAAATAAACATCATTATGCTTATAGATCGCCTGATATTCAAGATTATATTTCATCAGATAAGACCTTAGATAAAGCCTGTTCCATGGAACACAAGAAAATGATGAAAAAACGCTTTCACCGAGGCTTTCACCGGAAAAAACGCCATGCCTCATACGGAACGGGCGTTTACGGATCTCTCCGGTCTGATCATCGTAAATATAATGCCCCCAGAAAACGATCTCCGCCTTATTCTTCTCTGCGCAGCGGAAGGATCTTTCAAGCAGTGTCAGATCGAAATAATCATCCGAATCCAGAAAGATGATGTATTTTCCCGTTGCCAGCTTCATGCCATTGTTTCGCGCTACACCCGCATAAAGGTTTTCCTGCTCCAATACTTTAATGCGTGCATCCTTCTTCTCGTACCGCCTCAAGATCTCAAGCGAATCGTCGGTGGAACCGTCGTCTACGAAAATAAACTCCACATCCTTCAGTGTCTGATCGATCAGGGAATCAATACACTGAGGCAGATAACGCGATGTATTATAAACCGGAACTACGACAGATACATCCATTGGTCCGTTATGCTCCTTTACTTTACTTGATCCAGATCTATATTCCATTGCTCACCGAGAATAAAGTCATATTCATCCGGAACAAAAGGATCATACCCGCTTCCGGTAGTAAAAGTCATCTCTCCAAAGTAGATCTCCTGTCCGGTCAGATAGAGGTCAACTCTGACATGGGAAAAGCCTTCACAAAGCTTCTCAACCAATGCAAGCATTGCTTCAAATTGTGCCGGTTTTTCTATACTTTCGGCATTTATTTTATGATAGCCTAAGCTCCAGACCTGCGGAGTCCAGTTCATATCATAGATGCGTTGTTTTGCCCCGTGCTTTCTGTCAATGATCACACCGCAGCAATAGGGTTTCCCATGAAAGCAAAAAAATTTGTAATCCGGAAGGTCGTCCAGGTCATCACTTTGCATGTATTTTTCTGCGATGATCTTTGGAGGGATATCCTTATAATGAAATTCTCCTCCCTGCGCCCAAAAAGGAAAGGCAAGCCAGGTGTTCAGCAGTTTGATGATCGGTTTCCTGTTTACACTCTTTTTGTTTCTGATGATGATATTTGTACCGCACGCATTGTTCGTTTTCAGAACAAAGCTGTCCGGCAGCTGATCAAAGTCTATATCCTCAGCCCTGTCCCATACACCAAGGAGCGGGATCAGGTGTTCTTCTCCAATCTTATCCCTCACCCATTCCCGAACAGCATATTTATCTGCGAGAGTCGAATAAAGAGGGTTATGGTCATAGAGCTTTTGGTACTGGATCTTTTCCGTAAATCGTTTGGGATGCTCCAGGTCCGGCTCATGCCCGATCTTTTCCCTGTACTGCTCTTTTATTTTTTCCGCCCATTGCTCCCGCGTCAGACCAACATTTGGACGGATGTTTTCAAGCATTCTATTATAAACACGGAGCTTCATCCGGTAAGGGAACAGTTTCCTGAGAATACGTCCCGCAAAGTGCCTGCATGACATAGTTTCTTCTCCATTCTTTATTCGGTTTTCCAACCGGCATCGTTTTTCATTACCGAAGTCCGGTTATATCTTTCCGACTGTCTGAACCGGACGTTTGAGCAAAGTTTTAATTTTGGAGAGTAAAAAACTCAAAAAGAGGCTGTAGGTCGCAAATTTAAGAGACCGTGGCAGACTTGTGAGCGTACGTGCACGTTTCAAGGTCTGCCTCGCATCCTTCCTTATCCATCCCGCTGTCTGCCATGCATTTTGTTTCTGTCCGAATGACGCGTTATAGAGATTACGGATAGTCTGTACACCTTTCACAATAAATCGTTCCAGCTGTACCTTTCCGAGGGGAGAAAGGGCGCGCTTTCTATATGCATCCAGCAGTCCGTCCACCGCCACGCGGTAGCCGTGGGCGGAGCTTCGGATTGACTTGCCGGTCATGATCGACCCGGAATGGTAACGCCGCTGATAAAATCGGTTCCCGATACATTCCACCCTGTCTGCCAATAGATATGTGAGGAAGGAGAACATCACATCTTCATGAATGCACCCCTCATCAAAGCGGATCCCTGTATCCTGTATGTATTTCAAAAGATAGAAACGTAAACATGCCTGAGAATAGTATTCCCCGGAATCTAACGCAACCTTCAGGCTCTCCGGTCCTGATCTTACTATGCCATTTTGAACAGTATGCCGATATGTAAGATATTTTTCGGGTTCTTCTATTCCATCCATGAATGGCTGCGCCCCGAAAACCAGCACCTGCGTTTTGTTACATTCCGCCTCCGTAAAAAGTGTTTCAAGCGTTGATGGCAGCCAATAGTCATCACTGTCCAGAAAAATGAGATACTTCCCTCCGGCCAGATCCATACCCACGTTCCTGGCTTTTCCCAGACCTCCGTTTTTCTGATGGATCACCCGAATCCTGCTGTCCTGCGCGGCATACTCGTCGCAAATCACGCCACAGTTATCCGGACTGCCATCATCCACAAGGATCAGCTCAAAGCCGGTAAACGTCTGCGCCAGTACGCTGTCCACGCATTGGTGGAGATATGACTCCGCCTTATAGACCGGAACGACAATGGATATTTCAGACATAACGATCATTCCTTACTGTGTATTATGATTTTCCGTGACTCCTCACATGGCGCACCGGACGCGAGAATAGCCGCCTTAGCTTTTTCACCGCCCGATCCAGCCAGAACATGATTTTCATAATTATGAGCTGCAGCCTGTTTCCGTTCAGATAATATGACCATTCTGACAGGATCATCCTTGCATTTATCGGACCCCTGCTCCAGTTCCTGATGAAAAGACGCCCGGAATCAACAAATGCCCGGGCCTGTTCAAGAAAATAACCGGTATCCTTTATATCATCCAGAAGAGAAGAGCGAATGTCTGAAAGGCTGAGGGATGGCTGATTCTTCTTTACCCGTGATATAACATTATTCATCAGACCAAAATGAATAACGGGATAGTATTGCTTTAACATGAGCTGTTCTTTGCATTGATGTAAATGCTGCAGTATCGTTTTACTTATTTCATTATTGTTATCAAAATTAAATACGTTCCATTGTTCGGCCATAGTTGACCCCTGATGTACGACATAGTGATAATAAACACCGGGAATACAGCGCAGAGAATCTGAATGCAGAAGATAACAGATCGTGAAACATATATCTTCTGCAATAATGGCATTTTCAGGAAAACGCAGCTTATTCTGTTCAATAATTCTCTTCCTGAACAACTTGTTAGTTAAACCACCTCCGATTTTCCAATAAAAATAATCGAAGGCTATAAATTCGGATCTGTATTCAATGGTCCATTTATCCGATTCACCATGATAATCAGTTGCACGTCGTACAGGGCAGCCGTTAACATCAACATCCTCTTTGTTCAACACGACCACATCATATCCATCCATCGCCTGTACGGCATCATTCAGCAGTTCTTTTTCAATATAGTCATCTCCGTCACAGAAATAAATGTACTTTCCGACCGCAACATCCAAAGCCGAATTTCTGGCTTTGCTTACGCCGCCGTTCTCCTGATGGATCACTCTGATGCGTCTGTCCAGCGCAGCGTACTCGTCGCAGATCGCTCCGCAGTTATCCGGGCTTCCGTCATCCACAAGGATCAGCTCAAAATCAGTAAAGGTCTGCGCCAGTACGCTGTCCACGCACCGGCCAAGATAGGGTTCGACCTTGTAGACGGGGATGATCACAGAAACCTCCGGCATACCATTACTCCTTTTCACACCAGAATAAAAACTTCGCTATTTACTCAGGATCAATGTCCCTCCCTGGTCGCTTAAAGGAATCTTATGAATCCTGCCGAATTCCTTTTCAGCTTCCCTTACTGCTTCCTTTATCCCTGCAAAGTCTTTGTTGTTATAATCATGAATGAATATAGCTCCGCCTTCGACCATTCGGGGCCAGAAATAGAAGATGCCCGCTTTCATCGGCTGGTATAAGTCCATATCCAGTGATACGAAAATCCAGCGTTTATCTTTTTCATTAACTGCCGAATCAGGGAAGTAGCCTTTTCGTATATGACATTTTTCCCTGTATTTCAGCTTGCTCATTACCGCTTCGATCCTTTGCTCCGGGCTTTCATCCGGACTTCCGAAATAATCACTGTATGATTTGAGATTACTTTTTTCTGTAAATGAGCGGTTAACCTCAGCTTTCAGTTCGTTTTTATCAAACCCTTCAAAAGTGTCATAAAGAAAAATCTCGCATTCGTGGAGTTTTTCGTTTATGATCCATGTGAAGTTTCCCTTAAATACGCCTGCTTCCGCCACGCAAAACTCTGACAGCTCCTCCGGACTGTATTTCCTTCTGATCTCATCGGCAACCAGCTCAAATGTCCTGTACCTGGTATAGTCCTCATATTTCGCAAACTCGTTTCGTGAAGAGCTGTCGTCAATCGTATCATATCCCATTTCCTGTGTTATAAGTCTGCCGTCACGTACTACCTCCATCCGCAGTTTATACCGCTTTAAAAACCGGTCATGAAGGTGCGCACTCTTTTGTGCGATCCTTTTTGCTCTGTATTTATTCATAGCCGTTCTCCCTTCGACTTTACATGATGATGATCGATCTGATCAGTTCTTCTCAGGCGCCCGTATCTCCAGACCCGGCAGCATGATATTCCCCCACCATTTTTTGTCCCAGACAATGCCTTCGTATGGCAACACTTCAAAACACAATCCCTGCACACAGTCAACGCCCGAGTGATATCCCTGATTCCCTCTCTGAAAGAAATTACAGTACATTGTGTATCTTCCGGGTGCAATGATACTTAGATCGACTAAAACACACACCTCCCCCTGATCATCTTTACAGCCTTCATAAAAATCATACAGGAAGGTGGTACCGATCGGCTTTCTGTCAAGTGTCAGGATCTCAAGTCTCAGACACAGGTTCGCAACATCGCTTTCGTTGATCCAGCGAAATATGATCGGCATTTTTTCATCGTGCTCGAATACGTTTCTTCCATCGGCAAAAGCAGTATACGTCGTTCTGATCTTTGTATTTTTAAGGAAAGCGTAACGCGGGATTTTATTGTAATCAATGAACAGATCGTCGTGGAAGGATGTCTCCATATATACCCCGATCCCGTCCTCCACGCCGCCATCGAAGATGACCTTTCCGTGATCCAGCACGATGACCCGGTCGCAGAGCTCACGGA
>CADBQK010000294.1 GCA_902796775.1 uncultured Lachnospiraceae bacterium | reverse complement strand
TTTGGAGTACATTCGTTCTCTTCTGAAGCCGGAGGGAAAACTGCTTGTTGCGATCGAGAATCGATTTGGCCTGAAGTATTTTGCAGGCGCGCCGGAGGACCACCTTGGAGAACCGTTTGCCGGTCTGCGGGGCTATGATCCAAAGATGGGGATTCGCACCTTTTCAAAGAGTGAGTTGACTGCTCTCTTGGAACAGTGCGGCTTTCACGGCCGCCGTTTCTATTATCCTTATCCGGATTACAAATTGCCGGTTGAAATCTTTACAGACGAGACACTGAGCACTCAGCATTACGGAAAACCGTTCCAGGTTTTTGACCGGGAGTATTTTGAAATTTTCCCGGAAGCCAGGGTCGCGTCGGTACTGGCAGAGGATGGTGCAGCAGGACCGCTGGCGAATTCGTTTTTGGTGGAGGCTGCGCAAACGGAATCGGCATTATCGATGCCGCATGTTTTTTATGCAAAGCTGAACGCCGGACGAAAAAAGCATTATCAGATCGGAACGAGAATAACCGGAGTCGATGCGCCTGCATCGGTTTCGAAGTTTGCGCTGAGCAAAACGGCGGATGAACATATCCGAAAAATTGCGGAAAATGAGAAGGATCTGAGCAAGTACCGGAAAGTGATCCAGGGGGAGCTTGGCAATAAGGAGATTCTCTATCCATATTATCACATGAAGACCCTCGAAGATGTGCTTTTGGACGCCGTTGCCTGCGAAGACAAAAAAACGATTATTGATGTCTTCAAAAGAATTCAGAAACTGGCGGTTATTCAAGAAACAGATGCGGAAGAGACAAGCGCTTTCGTTGAATGGTTTGGCGAAAAAACATTGTCTGAACCGGCGGCAGTTTATACCTCGCCGGCGAATGTGGATCTGGTTCCGGATAACATTTTTGTCAACGGAGAAGATCTGATCATTGCTGATTGCGAGTGGATCACAGGTTTTTCTGTGCCGGTCAGTTTTATTGTCTGGAGAAGTGTCGAGAATACATGGCTCAAAATATCCGGGATAGACGGTGTTCTTGACAAGGAAGAACTGTGGGATCATTTAGGAATCAGAGCAGAAGATATCCCCGTGTTTCGCGCATGGTCCTGGCATTTTGAGAATTCTTTTGTGGCGAACGGAAGCAACGACCGTTTTGCAAAATCAATCCGACAGGTGATGTATGATCCGATGCAGGCTGGAAAAGTAGAACAGGAACGGAAAAACCAGGAGGCTCTTATCAGAGAGCTGCGAAAAGAACTTCAGAGCGTCTACTCGTCACGTTCCTGGCGCTTGACCAGTGCCCTGAGAAGTGTTCACGGTAAGTTTCAGTATTCAGAAAAGCGGGAGTGACAGTTTTCATGAGTTTCCTATCCATGGTTCAGGAGCAATGGCAGAACCGGACCATGTTGTGGCAGTTAGCAAAGAATGACTTTAAAGCAAGGTACGCTACTTCCTTTCTGGGTGTGGCTTGGGCTTATATTCAGCCGCTATGCATGATTCTTGTTCTTTGGTTTGTATTTCAGGTTGGCCTTCGGAGTTCTGATATTCAGGGTGTCCCTTTTATTGTCTGGTATGCTCCGGCATATCTGGTCTGGGCTTTTTTTCAGGACGCTGTTACCAGTATGACCAATTGCATTAGGGAATACCATTACCTGGTTCGAAAGGTGAATTTCAAAATCAGCCTCATTCCTGCTGTAAAACTGATACCTGGGATTTTTGTGCATCTTGGCTTTTTTGTTTTTATAGTCTTGCTGAATCTTATCTATGTGATCAGGCTGCATATCAGCAACCTGCAGATGGTTTATTATTTTTTCTGTGCAATTGTTTATGCTTATGGTCTTGGCCTGATCTGTGCAGCAATTGCGCCGTTTGCCGGGGATATCCAAAGTATCGTGAACGTGACAATGAATATTGGATTCTGGGCGACACCTATTGTCTGGAACATCAACAGTGTCTCCGGTCCAGTTCAGAAAATCCTGAAATTCAACCCGATGTATTATGTTTGCAACGGCTACCGCGATGCTTTTTTAACCCATATACCGTTTTGGGAGCACATGGGAACGACCGTTTATTTCTGGCTTGTTGCTTTGTTTTTGGTCTTGACGGGAAGCCGTCTGTTTCGAAAGATGAGTCCTGATTTTGCGGATGTGCTTTAAGAAAAGCAGGAAGAAGTTGCTATTACGAAAGAGAAGACGCATATGGCAGTAAGGAAAACGGAGAATACATCTGAAGCAGATGATAATGCCATTATCTGCGTAAAAAATTTGTCCAAGGATTATAAGCTGTATAACAGCAAAATGGAACGCCTGAAAGACAGCTTGTTTCCTTCGAAAAAAAAGCAGCCAAAGATACACAGCGCACTGAAGAATGTAAATCTGACTGTCCGCAGAGGAGAAACGATTGGCATTATTGGCATCAATGGCAGCGGGAAGAGCACCCTGCTGAAGATCCTTACGGGGGTGGTAACGCCGACCGGCGGTTCCCTGGAGATCAGGGGCCGGGTCTCCGCCCTGCTGGAACTTGGAGCTGGGTTTAACCCGGAATATACAGGGATTGAAAACATTTACCTGAACGGGATTATGATGAATATTCCCCGGGAGGAAATGGATAAGCTTTTGCCGGACATCATTGCTTTTGCGGATATCGGCGAATTTATGAATCAACCCGTAAAAAACTATTCCAGCGGCATGTTTGCAAGACTGGCGTTTTCTGTGGCGATTACGGTCAGACCGGATATCCTGATCGTGGATGAAGCTCTGAGCGTCGGCGATATCTTTTTTCAGACAAAGTGTTATAAAAAATTTGATGAGTTTCGAGCGGCCGGGATGACAATCCTCTTAGTCAGCCACGATCTGGGCGCTATCAGCAAGTACTGCAGCCGTACAATCCTGCTGAACAAAGGCGAGATCGTCGCGGAAGGGAATCCAAAAGAGGTCGTGGATCTTTATAAGAGAATGCTGGCAAAGCAGATGGATTTTGACGCGCTGGAAGAGGATCGGGAAAAACAGGATAATCCAGAGAAACCGGAAGACACGGAACACGCAGCAGTTTGGCACGAATCGATGGTCTGTAACCCCGAGCAGCTGGAATATGGAGATAAATCAGCCGAGATACTTGATTTCGGTATCTTCGACAGAAAGGATTTCCTGACAAATACCATCCTTGCGGGAGATACTTTTACAATTCGCATGAAGGTGCGGTTTCACACGGATGTTCAAGATCCTATTTTTGCCTTTACGATCAAAAACAAGCTTGGTATTGAATTGACGGGTACAAATACGATGTTTGAGGATTGCAGGACCGGCTTATGCCATGCAGGCGATGTCTATACCGTTTCCTTTACACAGGCGATTCATCTGCGGGGGGGAGAATACCTTCTCAGCCTTGGATGTACCGGGTTTGGAAATGACAGCCTGCTTGTCTATCATCGGTTATATGACGTCTGTAATTTTCTCGTTGTTTGCAGCAAGGACTCGGTCGGTTACTTCGATCCGGAATCCAAAGTGGTAATCAAAGAAGAGAAAATGGGTATTTGATGTCCAATCATCATACAGCGGCAGGAGGCCGGAACAATGAACGCGCAGATATCACACTGGCGGAAAATCAGGGATGCAATGATTCCGCCCGGCAGCAAACAACGCCTCATTCTGAGAATAGTGAAAAAGTTTATTCAGCATCCTGTATGGTGTTTGAAGCTGATTGACCGTGAACATATCACGAAACTCGCAGATGGCATAAAATCAGGGTCGTTTGCGTCCACGATCGCAAAACTGGATAAATATTTTGGGGTCGATGACCTGCCGATGGAGCGCCCCGATCAGTTTCCGGTGGTCGAGTATGAGAGTATCGACTCCGTTCCGCATCTTCATGTGCCTGCGTCCAACCGACCGCTGGTTACCATCATCATCCCGGTTTATAACCAGTTTTCCTATACATATAATTGCCTGAAGTCTATCGCAAAAAACAGCGGGGATGTATCATATGAGGTCATCATAGCGGATGACTGCTCGTCAGATCTGACACGCGAGATCAAAAAAGCTGTTGACGGGATCAACGTGATCATGAATACGGAAAACCTCCGCTTCCTGAAGAACTGCAATAAGGCAGCGAAACAGGCAAGAGGAGAGTATATCCTTTTCCTGAACAATGACACTCAGGTGCTGGAAAACTGGCTGCAGCCGTTAATCTCACTCATAGAACGGGACGACCGGATCGGTATGGTTGGCTCAAAACTGATCTATCCGGATGGGCGCCTTCAGGAGGCAGGCGGCATCAT
>CADBQK010000293.1 GCA_902796775.1 uncultured Lachnospiraceae bacterium | reverse complement strand
TTTAAGCGACGTTTTGATGTCAAGCATTTTTTACACCAAGGCGTGTATGCTGTAATCATGAAGGCAGGGGAATCCCCTGAGAAGCTGAAATATCTTTCAGCCTGTGTCTTCATTGTCCGCACAGCCGGACGGAGGATGCTTTAGTATCTCACTCATAAAACACGGATGGGAGGAGGGGTTTACATGATCTCAAATGGAATAAAAACATCAGAAACAGCCGGAGCGTTCTCAAGCAATGTGGAAAACCTGCTGGCTCAACTCAATACGGAGGGAAAGGAACTGGCCATCGAATACATGGAATATCTGGTCTCCACCGGTAAATACCCGGCTGAAGATTACCGGGAACCGGGATGCATGTCTGTAATCAAGGGCCTTATTATGGCATAGCCAATACAGGGCGTTCCCAATACACACGAAAGAATTAGGGTGCCGGCACTTCCTGCCGGCCTACCCTGTTTATTTTTTACACTTTTTTCGACCAAACGTATGTTCTTCAGTCTGTTGCTGAAGGGAAAGGAGGCTATATGAAAGGGTATGTTACAGCAGCCGGATACATGGGATTTGTCGATGGAAGGTTCATGTTATTTGATTCAGAAGGTGAATATACAGAGTACATGCGGGAAACCATACAGGGAGAATAATCCATAAGTCACACAAAACTCTTCCCGCTTTTGCAATCTACGTCAGTCATGGGCTTATCGCTCGGAAAGGAGATCCATATGAATTTCAGACCTGCTTCGAAACGCCACACTTTTGAACATGTCAGTTTTCCCCGTGCGTTCTATGAACATGGAAAGAAGATACTTGCCGATGCAAAAAAAGGAAAATCAGCTTACCTTATGCACCTCTATAACGACGGCACATCCGAGGGAGTGCGGAAACCTTACCATTCCTCGGACTTTGCAGTAACTCAAAAATCATACACGACAAACGGCAGCATCAAAAACATTCTCAGGCTGACTCTGCCTAAGCCACAGCACCGTCTGGAATGCCGATACATCTATCTCTGCCACAAGCCTTCTACCGGGGATGTCATGTACTTCACTTCAGAACTGAGCGCCCAGGGAGATTATTACCTCTGTGCCTGGACGAAAGATCACAGTCATATGATACTTAACCTGGATCAGAACAAAAGTGAACTTGATTTTATAGCCGATTTCTTTGATGAACTGATCAGCTTTGATCCGAAGTCTTTAATGGCAAAGGCAATGTAACCGAATCCGCTCATACATCAATGTTCTTCCTTGAAGGTCGTGTATTGTGATAGTCTTTCGTATTGTAAAAGAGGTGACGTGTCATTATGAAAATCTGTACTTGTGAAGCCTGTAGATATACATTCCGCTACCCTCTGATCCCTCCACGCTGCCCGGACTGCGGACACGGTAAGGTCAGGGAAGCGGACAGGAAAGAGGTACGGGAATACCACCGTCTGCAGAAAATCCTTGCAGAGGAAATCAGGCTGGGGATATATGGTGCCGCTGCCGCAGGGTGACCGACTATGGATGAAATGTTCGGTCCCGTTTTTTGCGCTATAGATATGAAATCCTTTTACGCCAGTGTGGAGGCTGTAAACAGGAATTTGGATCCGCTGAAGTGCAATCTGCTTGTTGCGGACCCTACACGTTCAGACCAGACGATCTGCCTGGCCGTCTCCCCGGCGTTAAAGGCAATCGGCGTACCATCGCGGCCCCGTCTGTTTGAAGCAAAACAGGCTATTGCCAATTATGAGAAGGCACACCACACAAAAATATATTATTACACTGCCGTACCACGGATGGCAGAATACGAACGGATCTCCTCACTGATTTATTCTATTTTGCTGAGGTACGCTGCAGCAGAAGACATCCATGTGTATTCGATAGATGAATCATTTGTGTACTGCACCCCATACCTTCATCTATATGAAACGGAAGCACGTAAACAGGGAGTTCATCCGGCACATGTCATGGCCATGACCATGATCCGTGACGTTCTGAAAACGACCGGCATCACCGCCACAATAGGTATCGGCACAAACCTGTACCTTGCAAAGGTAGCAATGGATATCCTTGCCAAAAAGAAACCAGCCGACAAGGATGGCGTCCGTATTGCGGAACTGAACGAAGACTCCTTCTGCTATCTCCTCTGGGATCATCAGCCCCTGACGGATTTCTGGCAGATCGGGGCGGGAAAAGCCCACCGCCTGCAGAGCCACTTCATGTTTACCATGGGGGAGGTTGCGGAGCGGGGCATCTATGATGAGGAATTCTTCTATAAACAATTCGGCATAGACGGGGAAATCCTTCTGGACCATGCCTGGGGACGGGAGCCCGTCACCATGGCCGATATTAAGAACTACCATCCGGATAAACATTCCCTGGCCACCGGGCAGGTACTGCCCCATCCCTATAGATACAGGGAAGCACGGAACGTACTCGCGGAGATGGTGGATGTCCTCTGCTGCGACATGCTTTCCAAAAACCTGGTTTCCAAAGTCTTTACCTGGTGGGTGTCTTACGATTACAAGAGCCTGGAAGAATGCCCGAATTATGATGGGCCTGTTACCCTCGACTTCTATGGCCGGCTGCACCCGAAACACTCGAATGGTACAGTCCGGCTCGCGGAAAAGACCAACTCCGTGAAAATCATCTTGACTGCCCTTTTAGAGCAGTTCGACAGAAAAACAGACCACCGCCTGCTATACCGCAGGCTCGGGGTCAACGCAGACAATACAAATATTGACAATGGTGCGTTCCAGCTTGATCTCTTCACGGATTATGATGCCCTGGACCGGGAAAAGCGGATCCAGTCAGCCATGCTGGAAGTAAGAAAACGCTTTGGCCCCAATTCCGTCGTAAAGGGAATGAAC
>CADBQK010000292.1 GCA_902796775.1 uncultured Lachnospiraceae bacterium | reverse complement strand
ATGGTTTTTGTGAGCTTCAGCAAATTTGCGGTATCCGGAGATCAGTGCTCTGGCAGTCAGACGTGATGTTGAGATCACTAGGTTAACCGTTCTGTTTTCGACTTCTTCCTGCAAGAATCACCACCTCCTTTCAATAAATCAGGTCATCTGCTGTCCCGGTCAAGTGGCTTCCTGTGCTTGATTTTATTTTCGGTCTTCTGTATTTCATTGCTCGGAGTTTTATTAGCCTTTTCTATTTTGTCATCCGGAAGTGGAAGAGCCATGATGCCTTTTCCCATCCGCATGAACATTTCCGGCTGCTTGAAGATTTCGCTGTATTTCCTGATCTGTTCAGGAGAGAGCGAACCGAAACTTTCTTCAGTAAGACCGGCTACCATGAACGGTCCAGCCACGACATCATAGATATTACCGTTATCATCCCTTAATGCCCGGTTGAGAGGGAGCCCGTTTATTTTCCCTTCCTCATTCATTATCAGAGCAACTGGCTCATCATATGGGTAAATGACTTCGATCATACCGCCGACTGATTTCTGCAGGTCTTCAAGGTCTGTCCCGATCTCGATCTGCCTTGGATATTTATTAGGTTCAACCATAAGGACACTAATCGTTACCGGAGCCGATCCGGCTTCATAAGCAGAAGCCTCTTCCCTGACAACGCCGGGCATTGCGTCTGCGATCATTTCAAGGTTTCCCATGACCCTGTTTTCATAAGCGGATGCTTTTTCAAATATCTGAGCCTGTGCATCGTAATGATAGGCTTCATATCCAAGCTGGTCCTCGGGAAGTACTTCCTGGGAATTGACGGCAGATACCATGGCGCTCAGTTCCTGCGCGCTTCGGCTGCCGTCATCGGCGAATAACAAGACTTCGTGAATCGAGGAAGGCAGAACATAAAAGCTGCCTCCAATCTGATCAGCAGCTTCTTTGAAGAAGTCCGGATAGCCTAAAATCCCTGCTCCGTTTACTAAACCGGGAACAGACGCGACAAGAAGCGGAGGTCCACCGACCTCTTCCGGCGAAAACATCCCGCCGCTCATTTCTGCCAGGACGTCTGCAAGGGAACGGATCGAAACCGGATTTCTCTGTGGCGCAAAGGTTTCAGCATCCGCTATCAGTCTGTCCGGTGTGATACCGTAATTCTGAAGCATCTGATTGGTGACAAGTACAGTAGCATCTCCATTTTCATTGTGCCTTAATTGGAAGCGGTACACGATCGCAATATCTTCCAGCTCCCTATGCGGAACTGTTTCAAGCAGTGCACGGTTTGGTTCTATGGGGACTGCCTGCATGACCAGCGTCTGCTTCATCTGATCGTAATTCTGCAGCGTCATTGGATCTACCTGCGGGATCTGTGACAGTGCTTTTTCTGCAATTATTTCGATGCGTGGCAAGACCGAGTTCACCGGGAGTGGTGAACCCTGTACAAACTCAAATTCTGACTGCAGGTCTAATGTTGCGCCCGCATTGCTTCCTGCAGGTGTGAGCGAGAGCCCGGTGTAAGATTTTCGCTGCAGCTTCTCGACGCTGAGGATCTGCACATCAATGTTGGGGAAATGTTCTTTCAGATCTTGTGATACATATTCTAAAAACTGTTCGTAATCCATCGTGTAACCTCCTTAGATTCTGCGAAAGGCTTCATAACTGTTGCCTTCGGAAAATGTGATTGCTTCTGTATTCTCTTTCATAAAACTCCGGATAAGATGACGATCCATTGCATTTGGAGTAACGAGGAAATGCCCGGCATCAAGTTTGATCACCACGACCGGCCCGACAAGGTAGGTGCCTTTGCCATTCTCAATCTCCGTATTTTCTTCGTATAGATAGTAAAGTCCGGGCATTTCCGGTATTGCCCGCATCACACTGCGTTCATTGAGCCAGGGACAGATGCGGAGCACATGCTCAAAAGGGAAGATCCTGCAGGTGTCAGCATCATAAAAGAGCATGGCAACCGAATCATCTTCAGGAAGATCCGTTCCTTCTCTTGCTTCACGAAAATGCGGTCCGGCCACGGGACGTGCATAGCCATAATTAATGAAAAAATCTACGGTGCTTTTCAGACAGCGGATTTTTTCTGCAGACATCTTTTCGTAGTTAAGGATAGATTCCTTAAGATTAACCGGTTCTGCTTGATCAGCTTTCTTCATCTGTTTCTGCGTATCCTCCTGCTCAAGCGAATTCACTTCAATGAGAAATCCACGGATTCTCTCCAGGATATCAATGGTCTCAAGATGTTCATCGATGGTATCCTCAAGACAGGTGATGACCTCATCATAATTCCCGGCATTGCCGATTGCCTTTTCGAGGTCGGCAGAAGAACCGATCAATGTGTCCAGTCTTTTGATGATCGCATTTAATTTACAGTCAGTGGAGTTCATAATTGCCATAGTCATATTCCTTTCTTTGCATAAAAAAGACATTCCCTTTATGAGAATGTCTGTTTGAATTTGATATATTTTGTTTATCGTTGCTGGTCTCGCTGCTTCCTTTTCTGCCATTGCTCAAGCAGCTTGATGATCTGGTCCTGCATCTGGTCCTGCATCTGCTGTGCGGTGTAGGAACGGGGAAAGTATTTGCGAAGGGTTTCATTTCGAAACGTGACCCGCTCAAGATCCCCCTTTTTCACCTCATTCAGGATCTCACGCATGGCAGCCTGGGTACATTGCCCTTCCTGGCTGAGTTTCTTCAGGCGCTGGGCTTGTGAGAGGGAAGGTGCGTTCTGGGACCATTCCATAACAGAAAGGAAGGTCTCCTGTTCTGCCGGTTTGAGATAGGACAGTTCCACTGCCGGATTGAAAGAGATCTTTTTCTGGTCAACCAGCTCCAGAAGTTCAGGAACCAGGTAAGTGAGACGGATATAACGCTTTACATTATCCTTACT
>CADBQK010000291.1 GCA_902796775.1 uncultured Lachnospiraceae bacterium | reverse complement strand
CCTGTCGGGATGAACAGGTACAGGATATACAGACTTCCGAAAAGCATGGAAGCAAAAACACCTACATTCGGACGCCAGACTGTAAAGATGACCAGCGCGATAGCAAGCCATCCTCTGTCGCCAAAACCATCATTTGACCAGACACCTGCTGCGTAGTCCATAATATAATACAGACCGCCAAGACCGGCAATCATGCTCCCGATGCAGGTCGCAACATACTTGTATTTTGTTACATTGATACCGGCAGCATCCGCCGTTGCAGGGCTCTCACCTACAGCACGCAGGTGCAGGCCGATGCGGGTCCTCTTCAGAATATATGCAGTAACAAATGCTATGATGATCCCGACATATGCCAGAAACCCGTAGGAAAGGAAGAGCTTTCCAAATACACCCAGACTTTTTGCAAATGGCAGGGCTCTGGAAAAGCACTGACTCGTCGCAGAAAGAGCAATGGAAGGAACCTCGCTCCCGGTCAGCTTGATCAAGGAGCCGCCGAAGAAATTACCGAAACCCACACCGAAAGTTGTCATGGCCAGACCAGTGACATTCTGGTTGGCCCGGAGCGTAACGGTGAGGAAACAGTACAGAAGCCCCATTAAAAAAGATCCAAGCATGGAAGCAAGCAGCGGGATGAGAATACCGAGAATCGGATTGATCTGGGAAGGGCTCGGCAGAGACTGCTCATAAAAGAATGCTCCGATGACTCCGCTTATGGCCCCCACATACATGATACCGGGAATACCCAGGTTAAGATTGCCGGCCTTCTCGGTAATCGTCTCACCGGTACTGCCCATCAGCAGGGGAATACTCTGCATGACTGCCCTGGGAACAAAACTAACGAAATTAAACATGCTCCTCTCCCCCTTTCTCTTCTACTGCTTCTTTCATCTCTTCTTCCGGCTCTGCGGAAGCTTTCCCGGAATCGGGATCTGCTTCAGAGGTTTCCCGGGCAGTTCCTGCAGCCCCGCCTGCCGGCGCTGCCTGTACAGTCGGTGCTGACGATGATTTTCCGGATGAGTGACGGAAACTAAGTTTGTAGTTAATAAAGAACTCGCTTCCGATAATGAAGAAAATGATAATGCCTGTTACGATATCACCAAAGGAATGATTCAGGCCAAAGCTAGTTGAAATCTCACTGGCACCCTTTTTGAGAAAGACCAGCAGAAAACTGGTAAAGATCATGCCAAGCGGATTGAACTTAGCCAGCCAGCAGACCATAACTGCGGTAAACCCGCGTCCGCCGGCCAGTGTTGTCGTAACTGTATGATCTGTACCGCCCACCAGCAGAAGACCTGCCAGCCCGCAGATTGCGCCGGACAGGAGCATGGTGCGCATAATGACTTTTTCCACATGAATGCCAACATACCGGGCCGTCCGTTCACTCTCGCCTACAACAGCCAGTTCGTATCCATGCTTGCTGTAATTCATATAGATATACACGAAAACAGTCAGGATCGCCACTATAATGATATTGAGCAGATATTTGTTGCTGCCAAACTGCGGAAACCAGCCCAGCTGTGTCTTCTGATTGATGATTCCAATCTTTCCGGATCCTCTGGGAACCTCCCAGACGATGACGTAGAAAGCGACCAGCTGAATCGCAACATAATTCATCATCAGCGTAAAGAGTGTCTCGTTCGTATTCCACTTTGCTTTAAAAAATGCAGGAATGAATGCCCAGATCGCGCCGGCTCCGATACTGGTCACCGCCATGATTGCAATCATCACGGGGTTGGAAACCTTATCTCTCAGAAGGATCATGCAGGCGGCTGATGCCAGACATCCGATCATGACCTGTCCTTCGCCTCCGATATTCCAGAACCGCATCCGAAAGGCCGGTGTCATTGCCAATGATACACAGAGCAGTATCGCAATTTCCTGAAGCAGCATCCAGAATCGTCTGGGAGTGGAGAAACTGCCTTCAAACATAGTGATGTAGACCTTGATCGGATCACAGCCTGTCGCAATTGTCGTGAGGATTCCGCAGACAATCAGCGCCGCGATCAATGCAGCTAAACGTATCCCCCACGCCTGATACCAGGGGAGCGCAGCTCGCTTTACTATATGGAATAAAGGTTCCTTATTCTTTTTATTCATCAGCGTCACGTCCTCCCAAAGAAGTCATCATCAGACCGACCTCATTTTTATTTGTCTTCCTGCCATCCAGAATACCGCTCACCTTGCCGCCGCAAAGCACCAGGATACGGTCCGAGAGCTCCAGCAGTACGTCCAGATCTTCACCAACATATATGACTCCCACACCTTTATCCTTCTGCTGGTTGATCAGATCATAGATCGTATACGAAGAATTGATATCGAGTCCGCGGACAGCATAGGCTGTCAGGAGTACGGTCGGCGCAGAAGAGATCTCCCTTCCGACAAGCACCTTCTGGACATTACCGCCTGAGAGGCGGCGTACCGGTGTACTCAGTCCGGGAGTAACGACCTCTAGATTATCCACAACATTTTGAGCCACTCCCTTCGGGAACAGCCGGTCTGCAAAGAAAGGTCTGCCCCTGCGGAATGTCCGCAGCATCATGTTATCGGTAAGATCCATATTCCCGACCAGCCCCATGCCCAGACGGTCCTCCGGCACAAAAGAGAGGGATACTCCCAGCTGCTGGATCTCGAGCGGGTTTCTGCCCACCAGTTCCTTACGGGTACCATCATCATCTACATAAGAGATACTGCCTGATTCAATCTTCTGAAGGCCGGCAATTGATTCCAGGAGCTCTTTCTGTCCGGAACCGGAAATACCTGCTATACCCAGTACTTCGCCGCTCATAAGCGTGAAATTGACATCATCCAGCTTAAGCAGCCCCTCCTCGGAGCGTACCGTCAGCCCTTTCACCTCGATCCGTGGTTTGGGATCTTTTGGCATTGCACGATTGATATTCAGCGTAACCGAACGGCCTACCATCATATCCGTCATCTGCTGTGTTGTCGTCTCCGCTGTCGGTGCTTCACCAATATACCTGCCTGCCCGCAGGACTACTACCCTGTCGGAAAGAGATTTCACCTCATTCAGCTTGTGTGTAATGATAACAATCGCTTTCCCGTCTTTTTTCATATTCCGCAGTACGGCAAAAAGCTTATCTGTCTCCTGCGGAGTCAGCACCGCAGTCGGCTCATCCAGAATCAGAATATCAGCATTCCTATACAAAACCTTGACGATCTCTGTTGTCTGTTTCTGTGACACAGACATATCGTAAACCTTCTGGGCCGGATTCAGCTCGAAACCGTACTGGCTGCAGATCTGAGCAATCCTGGCTGAAGCTGCTTTCAGATCCATTCGGCCTTCATCTTTGAGCCCCAGGACAATGTTTTCCGTTGCTGTCAGTACATCTACCAGCTTAAAATGCTGATGGATCATGCCGATTCCCAAAGCAAACGCATCTCCGGGCGAGCTAATAACAACTTCCTTCCCATCAATAAAAATCTGTCCCTCATCCGGATAGTAGATACCGGAGAGCATATTCATAAGAGTCGTCTTCCCGCTGCCGTTTTCGCCCAGCAGGGCAACGATCTCTCCCCTGTAGATATCCAGCGACACCTTATTATTGGCTATAACCTTGCCGCCGAATACCTTCGTCACGTTTCTCATACTGACAGCAGCCGTTTTTTCACTCAACCCTATCACCTCGCCAAAGTCTGTTTCTGTATGATCATAGTATCTGCCGATCTCTTTTGCGGGCTCCTGTCCCGGCACATCGGCTGAAAACTGTTTTTTATTATAGGACCATTGCTATGCGCAAAAAGGAAAAGGAAACGGCAGCGCAGCGTCT
>CADBQK010000290.1 GCA_902796775.1 uncultured Lachnospiraceae bacterium | reverse complement strand
TTTTCGGTATCTGCCCTGTCCTCCTCAACATATGCGTCCAGACGGATTCCATGATGACTTGGATCTGGTGGAAGAATCATCTTCTCGAGGGTGAGTCATTCTTCCAGACAAACATTCCTTCGCTGAAGGCCAGATCCCTGACAAGTGCAAGCAGCTCTTCATCCGGATGAAAGATCGTCAAATGGGTATCCTCCGGCTCGGAAATGATCAAGGCGTCGTCTACCATGATATTCACATACCGTTTATGGATGGCATCTGCGATCTGCTCCGGAGGAATGTTGACTGTTTTGCCCTCATCCAGAGAAATATCCCTGTAGCAGTTCAGCTTCAGGATCAGATTCACATGCTTCTTTTTGATATCGGAAAGCTGCGTATTTCTCAGGTATTTTTCTACGGCAAAATATTGTCCTGCGCCGCCTGCCGGAACCTGCTTCGGAAGGATATCGATGATCCAGTATGGAGTATCAAGCAATTCTTCTATCGTTTTACTCATTATGGTCTTCCTGCTCTTTCTCAGCTCCCGGTGTCTTTTTTATTCTCTTCTTCACTCCACACCTGGATCCCCTGTTTCCCTTTTCGGTTCATACACTCTGCCATCAGGTTTACCCAGCTGACGCAATGATCCAGGATGATGGAATCTGACGTAATTACGAAATCCTTCCCGTAAAGCTCCCGGTCCACATCCCGCAGGATCCGGATATCCAGGTCAAATGGGTAAGCTCCGTTTTCCATGATATCCGCAATAAGTGCCTTCAGCCTGCCTGAATTGGACACCGGCTCATCCAGCAGGATATTTACTTTTCCCGCAGCAGAATCCCGCAGCACTTCAAACATCAGACGTACTGCTTCTTCCGTCTCCGGAATCAACCGATAAGTCCCCCGCATTGCGGCAAGATCGCGGATCGTTCCATCCATGCAGCAAAACAGCAGGGAATCACAGAGGAGCACTTCCAGCGTTATAATGGTATTGAAACCATCAACCCAGACCTCCCGTCCGGCCAGGTCTTCAAGTGCAGCCTGTTTCTTCCTGCGGTCTGAAAGCTGCTGCCGGGAAGCCACGCTTCTCATCACAGCCAGCCGCTGCCGCTCAGAAAGCAGAAAATGATTCCCGACAAAAACCGTCGCCTGCTTCAGATCGTACCCTTCATTTAAGAGATATAAGATATGCCGGGATGCAGTCTTTAATGTGGAGACAGCCTCCGTTGAGAAATTCCGCTCATCCTCCGGCACAAACCCTCGCTTCGCGTTCATGGCCTTACGTACTATGGGGTCAGACCCCATTACAGAATTATTAAATGTGGATAAGTACTATGGAAACACAGCTCTGTCTTACGAAACGGTTGTCAACCGTCATTGCCGCGACTTGCTTCCCGATACTTTTTTAACTCTGCTTTTAATTTTTCGATTTCGGCATCTGCTTCATCTGCTCTGGCGTTCGCTTCATCTGCTCTGGCGTTCGCTTCATCTGCTCTGGCGGTCGCCTCCTCTGCTCTGGCGGTCGCCTCCTCTGCTCTGGCATTCGCTTCCTCTGCTGCTTCCTCACGCTCATATTGGATATACTCGCCTAATGTCATATATGCCTCCTTGACGGCAGGATCCGCCTTTATAAATTCAATTCCTTCCTGAATTTCCCTGAGTTTTGGATTCACCGCTTTTTCAGCGGATGTTTCTCTTATGTAAGCCAACAGTTCCTTCAGATCCTGAGAAATTTTTCCCGACTCCCCCTTGATATTTAGAAACAGAGTAATCGATCCATCGTCATACTCCATTTCAGGAATTTCGATGCAACGGTTCCTGATCGTGTAAACCATTCTGCCTTTGGAAAACGGATCAAAAGATGTGATGAAGATGACCCACGTATTCGGTAATCCGTTATACATTTTTCCCGCTTCCAATATTTTTCCGTCCATACGGGAATGATAATAACGTGCCCTTTTCGGAAGCATCTTTTTTTCACGTACTTTCGTATCGGGTTCGATGTCAAAGACTTCGCCGTTTTCGATATCTGCTCTGTCCTCCTCGACATATGCATCCAGACGGATTCCATGAAGGCCTGGATCCGGCGGAAGGATCATCTTCTCGGCATGCAGTTTCCGTATCTTCACATCTCTTCCAATAATCGTACTGAGCATGATCTGCGCCGTCCTGCGTCCATATACTTCATGGCTCATAACGAGACTGAACAGAAAGTTATCAATAAGATTCAGTTCCTCAAGGCTTTTTGATTTTTGTTTCATAGTCGTTCCTCCTTTTGGTTACGATGATGTACCACAGGAAAAACGATTCTTGCAAGAATGAGATACTCTGCTTCCTGAGATTTCGCCTCTCCCCGGCACGTTTATGAAATTGTCTGCATACGGGGAAAAGTTGCTTGAACAAGCGTAGAAAATCCCAGATATGTCATTTATTA
>CADBQK010000289.1 GCA_902796775.1 uncultured Lachnospiraceae bacterium | reverse complement strand
GCTCATAGGGCAGTCCTCTTCCTGACAGACAGATGTATGATCACACAATTACATTGCATCCAATTAGTTGAATTTTAGTCTTTTTTTCAGCAGGTGTCAATGTACGAAATGATTTTGCGAAAGGAGGAAAGCGATACCAAAGCAGGGTGTTGACAAATACCCCAAGGGGGTATATAAAGATTAGGGGCAAAGATACCCCTGTGGGGTATCTGGCAGCAGAATCAGTATTGACATAATATGCAGGGGCGAGATTCGCAGGGCAGAGTATTTGCATTCAGAGAGAGTTGTTATAGGTGGCGATCCGGGAGAGACGACTGTAAGGACAGGCAGTCCCGGAAGGTCGAGTATATGGACAGGCGGTCCAGGAAGGACAAGTGTATGGACAGGTTACAGGATGAAGTGAATAAAATTTCAGATGAGCAGACTCCGGAGGATTCGCAGTGCAAAGCCGGGACTTCCGGGCAGGACTGCTGCGGCGGCAGCCGGCACAAGGACCGTTCACCGGAAGAGATCAGGTGTCTTACCAACCGCCTCAAGAGGATCGAAGGACAGATCCGGGGGATCCGGGGGATGGTTGAGAACGGTGCGTACTGCCCGGATATCCTTACGCAGGCGGCAGCTGTCACAGCTGCGATGAATGCTTTCAGCCGTGAGTTGCTGTCATCCCATGTTAAGACCTGTGTCGTGGAGGATATCCGCAGAGGAGGTGAAGATACAGTGGACGAACTGGTGGACCTGCTCAGAAAGCTTATGAAGTAAAGCGGGTTCATTTTCGGAAAATGACTGACCGGGAATTGAGAGAGGACTGGATTATCTATGGAACAATATACAGTAACGGGAATGAGCTGCGCCGCCTGCCAGGCCAGGGTTGAGAAAGCGGTGTCAAAGGTGCCGGGAGTAACATCCTGCGCTGTCAGCCTGCTGACTAATTCAATGGGCGTGGAAGGAACGGCAGATGAATCACAGATCATCAAAGCGGTCGAGGATGCGGGATACGGCGCTTCGAAGAGAGGCAGTGATGCAGAGACTTCCGGGAAGACAGCAGGGCTGAGCGCAAGTGAAAAACTGGTACAGGAGGAAGAGGCTCTCAGAGATAAGGAGACGCCCGTCCTGAAGAGGAGGCTGATCTCTTCTGTCGCATTTTTGCTGGTGCTGATGTATTTCTCCATGGGCCATGGCATGTGGAAATGGCCGGTCCCCTTATTTTTCGAGGGCAACCCCATCGGCATCGCGCTGCTTGAAGCGGTTCTGGCACTTATTGTTATGATCATCAATAAGAAATTCTTCATCAGCGGGTTCAGGGGGCTCATCCATGGCGCTCCTAACATGGATACACTGGTGGCGATGGGAAGCGGAGTGTCCTATGCCTGGAGTATGGCAGTCCTGTTTGCCATGACAAGGGCTGTCGCCGACAATAATATGGCTGTTGTCCATGACTATATGCACGGTCAGCTTTACTTCGAATCGGCAGCCATGATCCATGCGCTGATTACTGTCGGAAAGATGCTGGAGGCAATGAGCAAGGGACGCACAACTGACGCCCTCAGGAGCCTGATGAAACTGGCTCCGAAGACGGCCGTTGTGGTTAGAGACGGTGTGGAGACTGAAGTTGCTGTCGACAGTGTTGAAGTGGGTGATATCTTTGTGATAAAGCCCGGAGAGAGCATCCCGGTTGACGGTGTTGTGGAGGACGGCATCTCTGCGGTAAATGAATCCGCCCTGACCGGTGAGAGTATCCCGGTCGACAAAGAGCCTGGCATGAAGGTGAGCGCTGCTACGATCAATCAGTCCGGATATCTTCGGTGCCGTGCGACCAGGGTCGGCACGGACACGACTTTGAGCCAGATCATTCAGATGGTGTCGGATGCTGCCGCTACGAAGGCGCCGATCGCCAAGATTGCTGATAAAGTCAGCGGGATCTTTGTTCCTGCAGTTATCGGAATCGCGGTTTTCACATTTGTTGTATGGATACTGACGGGCATGGGAATGTCATTTGCTCTTGCAAGAGCGATCTCTGTCCTTGTCATCAGCTGTCCGTGTGCCCTGGGACTGGCGACTCCGGTTGCAATCATGGTCGGAAATGGAAAAGGCGCCAGGAACGGTATCCTGTTCAAGACAGCCTCTTCCCTGGAAAACGCAGGACGCACCCAGATCATTGCACTGGATAAGACCGGAACCATTACCAGCGGAGAGCCGAAGGTCACAGACCTGGTGCCGGCGGATGGAGTGACGCAGGAGAAGCTTCTGTTGTACGCCGGGGCTCTGGAGAAAAAGAGTGAACACCCTCTCGCAAAGGCAATCATTGAAGAGACATCCGCGCGGCAGATGAAACTGCAGGAAGTGAGCGGTT
>CADBQK010000288.1 GCA_902796775.1 uncultured Lachnospiraceae bacterium | reverse complement strand
CAGAGTCTCCGGTGCTGATTCCGGATTTGATTCATAAAGCCTGCCCCATTCCCTGATAAGCCGATCCGACTCCTCTTTCAGAATATCCTCTTTGCTCTGATAATTCCGGTAGAAGGAAACACGACCTATTTCGGCCTTGTCAGTCAGCTCACTGACAGAGATATCTGAAAGGGTCTTTTCTTTTAGAAGTGCGAGAAGCGCAGCGGTGATCTGCTTTTTTACATAGGTGTTTTTCTGCTCGTTATTCATATTCATGGCGATGAAACAAACCTCCCTTAAATGTATCATTTTGCTGAAACACTTGTATCGTCGATGACTTTATGACACATTTGTTTCAATGACTTGTCAAGGAGGTCATCATGAAAAGGGTTATGAAAATCATCGGAGTGATCATTATAGTCATAGCAGTCGCAGTGGCTGCCCTTGTAATCAAAGGGCTGACAGAGGCAAAGAAGCCTTCCGTCAAAGAGGATTATTATACCGAATTCTCTTCTTCCGCACCCCTTGAACAGAAGTATTCACAGCCCGGTGAGTATGAGGTCTCCTCTTTCGATGACCCATCAGATAATGAGACGATCAATAAGGTCCGCTTCTGGTATCCTTCAGAACTGGAAAAGGGCGATAAAAAGTATCCTGTAATCGTAGTCGTTAATGCCAGCGGGACACCAGCATTCAAATATGAACCGTGGTTTAAGCGGCTTGCATCATGGGGATTTATCGTCGTTGGAAACGAAGACCCGCAGGCCGGAACCGGTGAAACAACATCCATCATGCTCGACGATCTTTTAGTTCTGCCACAGGATCATACATTGAATAACAGGCTCGACACAGAGAACATCGGAATCGTGGGGTTCTCACAGGGTGGAGCCGGAGCCCTAGCGGCAGTAACCATGTACGACAATGGTACAGCCTATAAAACGATATTTACCGGGAGCGCAGCCTATCCGTTCCTTGCTGGAAATATGGGGTGGAAATATGACATTTCCAGGATTAGTATCCCTTATTTCATGGCAGCAGGAACCGGCGCAACAGATGACAGGGGTGTTGATGATATCACCAAAGAATATGGCGGGGTTGCACCGCTTGCTTCCCTGATCGAGAATTATGAAACGATCAGCGATGATGTATTCAAGGTACGTGCAAGAGCGACCGGCGCGGAGCACGAAGACATGCTTGCCCGGAGTGACGGCTATATGACGGCATGGATGCTGTGGCAACTCTGCGGTGATGAAGAAGCTGCTGAGGTCTTCATCGGAGAGAATGCTGAGATCCTTCATAACAATAACTGGCAGGATGTGGAGAAAAACAGATGAGCAGAAAAACAGGTAAAAAGAGGCATACGCTATTGATTGTTCTTACGATCTTACTTGCTGCTCTGGGAACGGCAGCTCTGATCCTTATGACACATACGCAAATCATCGTAGGCGCAATCCAAAAATTATCGGCCGGCACGGTGAACACCATAAACTCCTATGAGCCTCTCGGTGAGCCGATGGAAGGTGTAAAGGATAATGGCCAGTACATCATAACGGAGATAAGATATACCGACATTTATCCGAACAGCTTTCTGGATATTACCTACCCGGATGAAAACAGAGAGACGCAACGCCCCACGTTTATCTACTTTCATGGCGGTGGATTCTTCGGCGGCAGTAAGAGTGTCGGTGATCCCCTTGCGGAAAGTGATGCGACTGCATTGTTGGACGATATCTGTGCGGAGGGGTTTAACCTTGTCAATATTGATTATGTGCTGGTTCCTGAATATCATTTCCCGGCACCGCTGGTACAGGCCAATGAAGCCTTCTGTTTTTTGAATGATCATGCGGAAGAATACCATCTGGACATGGATAGAGTGGTAATCATGGGTTCTTCTGCGGGAGCGATCATGACAAGCCAGCTTGGAAGTATTATTACCAATCCGGATTATGCTGAAGCTTTGGGGATTTCGCCTGCGCTTAAGCCGGAACAGGTCAAGTGCGTCGTTCTCGATGATGCGCCCCTCGTTTACAATCAGTTTTCACTGGGTACCAAAGTCCTTGTAGGTAACTATGTAAAAGGTTCTGTCTTCCTCAGCAGTGAGGAGGTGAAGAGGTATAACAACATTCTGTGGGTCGATTCTGATTATCCTGCAGCGGTCCTTCTGGGCAGTGAGTATTATGCGGATATGAGGAACATGGATGCGGCTTTAAGAGAAACAGGAGTGACACATCTTCTGAT
>CADBQK010000287.1 GCA_902796775.1 uncultured Lachnospiraceae bacterium | reverse complement strand
TGGGTACAGGCCAAAGAAGTAAAAGACATCAGCGGCTATACTCACGGCGTGGGCTGGTGTGCTCCCCAGCAGGGTGCATGTAAGCTGTCCCTGAATGTCAAGGACGGCATCATCCAGGAAGCTCTTGTAGAGACGATCGGATGCTCCGGCATGACCCATTCAGCAGCCATGGCAGCGGAGATCCTTCCCGGGCTGACAGTTCTGGAAGCGTTGAATACAGATCTTGTCTGCGATGCAATCAATACCGCAATGCGTGAGCTCTTCCTGCAGATCGCTTATGGCCGTTCCCAGAGCGCTTTTTCCGATGACGGTCTTGCGATCGGTGCTGGTTTTGAAGACCTTGGCAAGGGCGATCGTTCCATGGTCGGCACCATGTATGGCACACTGAAGAAAGGCCCCCGCTATCTGGAGATGACGGAAGGCTATGTAACAGGTATTGCACTGGATGCAGATGATGAGATCATCGGCTACAAATATGTCAACTTCGGCAAGATGATGGAGTTTATCAAGGCCGGTATGGATGCCAACGAAGCTCTTGAAAAGGCTTCCGGACAGTACGGCAGAGTAGACGATGCGGTCAAGATCATTGACCCCAGAGCAGAGTAAGTAAAGGAGGGAACAGATATGGCATTGTTTGAATCTTATGAAAGACGTATTGACCAGATCAACGCCGCGCTGAACAGCTACGGTATTTCCTCCATTGAAGAAGCACAGAAGATCTGTGAGGATGCTGGTCTGGATGTATATCACATGGTCGAGAATGTCCAGCCCATCTGCTTTGAAAATGCAAAATGGGCTTACACTGTCGGCGCAGCGATCGCTATCAAAAAGGGCTGCCGCAATGCAGCGGATGCAGCCGCAGCCATCGGTGAAGGCCTGCAGGCGTTCTGTATCCCCGGCTCTGTTGCCGATCACAGAAAGGTTGGCCTTGGCCACGGCAATCTTGGCAAGATGCTCCTCTCCGAGGAGACTGAGTGCTTTGCTTTCCTTGCAGGACATGAGTCCTTTGCAGCAGCAGAAGGCGCCATCGGTATTGCCAACAACGCCAACAAAGTACGCCAGAAGCCTCTGCGTGTCATCCTCAACGGACTTGGCAAGGATGCAGCAAAGATCATTTCCCGTATCAACGGCTTTACCTTTGTAGAGACCCAGATGGACTACAAAACCGGGAAGGTAAACGAAATCAGCCGCAAGGCTTACTCGGATGGTCCCAGGGCGAAGGTCAACTGCTACGGTGCAAATGACGTCACCGAGGGTGTAGCGATCATGTGGAAGGAAGGTGTCGATGTTTCCATTACCGGCAACTCTACAAACCCGACCCGTTTCCAGCATCCGGTAGCAGGCACCTATAAGAAAGAGTGTGTCGAAGCCGGCAAGAAGTATTTCTCCGTTGCTTCCGGCGGCGGCACCGGCAGGACGCTTCACCCCGACAATATGGCAGCCGGCCCCGCTTCCTACGGTATGACTGACACTATGGGCAGGATGCACTCCGACGCTCAGTTTGCCGGTTCCTCCTCCGTGCCTGCACATGTGGAGATGATGGGCCTGATCGGCATGGGCAATAACCCGATGGTCGGCGCTACTGTTTCTGTAGCTGTTGCTGTAGAGCAGGCAGCCAAAGCAGGGAAGTTCTAAAAGCCGGAAACCGGACCGAAATCGATCCGGCAAAACAAAAAGGGGGTACAGGAAATGTATCAGGATGAATATAAACGCTGGCTGGATACGGATCTTCTGGACGTAGATCTCAACACGGAGCTGCGCACAATCGAGGGTGATGACGACGCTATTAAGGAACGTTTTGCAGTCGCTCTGCAGTTCGGCACAGCCGGCCTGCGCGGTACGCTTGGTGCAGGCACAAACCGGATGAATATATGGGTCGTCCGCCAGGCAACCCAGGGTGTTGCAGACTGGGTCAAAACCCAGGGCGGAACACAGACAGTAGCTATCAGCTATGACAGCCGCCTGAAGGGCTGGAATTTTGCAAGAGATGCTGCAGGCGTACTTGCTGCAAACGGGATCCAGGTCAGGATCTACGACGAGCTGATGCCTGTTCCGGCACTTTCATTCGCAACACGCTATTATAAATGCAACGCCGGTATCATGGTAACGGCTTCACACAATCCCGCTCAGTATAACGGGTATAAAGCTTACGGGCCGGATGGCTGCCAGATGACTGATGATGCAGCGGCAGTTGTTTATGATTCGATCCAGAAAACAGATGTCCTGACCGGTGCAAAATATATGGACTTTGCAGAGGGTGTGGAAAAAGGCCTGATCCGTTTTGTCGGACAGGACTGCAAGGAGGCTCTCTATGAAGCGATCGAAGCCCGCCAGGTCCGCCCGGGTCTCTGCAAAACTGCCGGACTGAAGCTGGTCTACTCCCCGCTCAACGGCACAGGTCTGGTCCCGGTCACCCGAGTTCTGAAGGATATGGGCATCACCGACATTACGATCGTTCCCGAGCAGGAATACCCGAACGGCTACTTTACCACCTGCTCCTACCCGAATCCGGAGATCTTTGCAGCACTTGAAAAGGGACTCATACTGGCAGAGCAGACAGGTGCAGATCTGATGCTGGCTACAGATCCCGACGCCGACAGAGTCGGCATCGCCATGAAATGCCCGGACGGCTCCTATGAGCTGGTCAGCGGCAACGAAATGGGTGTCCTGCTTCTGGACTATATCTGCGCAGGCAGAATCGAAAAGGGAACCATGCCTGAAAAACCTGTCGCAGTCAAATCAATCGTATCCACTCCCCTTGCAGATGCAGTTGCTGCTCATTACGGTGTGGAAATGCGCAACGTCCTGACAGGCTTTAAGTGGATCGGCGACCAGATAGCCGGTCTGGAGGAAAATGGCGAGGAAGACCGTTTCATCTTTGGTTTCGAGGAGAGCTACGGGTATCTCGCCGGTCCTTATGTCCGTGACAAGGATGCCATCATCGGATCCATGCTGATCTGCGAGATGGCAGCCTACTACCGCTCGATCGGCTCCAGTATCAAACAGCGTCTGGAAGAGATTTATGCTCAGTACGGCCGCTATCTGAATAAGGTCGACAGTTTCGAATTCCCGGGCCTTTCCGGTATGGATAAGATGGCCTCCATCATGGATGGACTCCGCAAGGATCCGCCTGCAGATTTTGCAGGAAAGAAGGTCGTTAAGGCTGTTGATTATGAGAAACCTGAAGAGACAGGGCTTCCCAGAGCCAACGTCCTGATCTACAGCCTGGAAGACGGAGCAACCGTCGTTGTACGTCCCTCCGGCACAGAGCCCAAGATCAAGACCTATTTTACGACTCTCGGTAAAGATCTGGCCGAAGCACAGGCTGAAAAAGATGCTCTTGCCGAGGCTATTAAACCCATACTGGCCTGAGACTTAGAGGTACAGTACAGGATATCATGCAGTTCAGAATGTTTTGATCTGCTTCACTCATGACAGAACAAACTGACTGAATGAATGACACTTTTTGAAAGACATAAAAAGGCTTATACCAGCGTATATATAATTGCCGGTATAAGCCTTTTTCATGTCTTATGAAGTTATTGCATGGAACATCACTCTATTTTTTTCCGAGCATCCCCATGGCACTCTGCAGCAGACTCGCCAGAGAATCGCTGCCGGAAGCGGCAGATGCACCGGATCCAGCTGCGCTGCCAGCTGATGAGAGCAGTGTCTCAAGCAGACTCCCGATCTCTGTCTTCTCTTCAAGAAGCACCTCCATCGCTGCCTTCTTTGTCTTAGCGTCCGCCTTCCTGTACAGCCGCACCAGCTTAGCTTCTGCCTCTGTCAATTTCAGGGAAGAAGCCGCGCTGCTTCCGGTTTTTCCGCTTCCGGAAGATGAAGCCGGCTTTTTTGCTGAAGAAGATGCAGGTTTTTTTGCAGAAGATGCCGCTGGCTTTTTGGCGGAAGATGCTGCCGTCCCCTTCGCTGCGTTCAGAAGTGAGCTCTGCGTCACCCCTGTTGCTTTGGCAATCTCTTTTAACTGTGCCTGTGTCAGGGCTGCCTCTCCCCGTTCTGCCTTACTGATATCGGAAGCTGTAAGCCCATTTACCTTCTTAGCCAGCTGATCCTGCGTCAGGCCTGCTCCTGTTCTGGCATTTTTGATCAGAGTTCCAAGCTTCTCAGCCATAATATCCCTCCTTCACTTTCACAAAACCAGGTTGTTTACACGATCAAGCAATCGAGTGCAGTATTCCGTTTTATCCATTATGATACTCCACCCTGCCGGATATCTACTACCTGGTATGGAATGGTGATGCCCTTTTGCGCAAAGGCTTTTACCAGGTTGCCCCGGATATTGCTGCAGGCTGTAAAATTATCATCGAGCAAAGTGGTCCATACGATAAACTTGAGGACCATACCATTTGAGGTCAGACTGCTGACCGTAATCTTCAGCTCATCCTTGCGGATCAGAAGAGGCTCTGCCATACAGACTTCCTGAATGATGGATTTGGCAAGCTCCACGTCCGTATCATATGCAACCTCAATCTCCAGGATATTTCCTACAGGTGATGAATAATTTGTATTTACGATGACACAATTATCCACAAGACTGTTCGGCACTATACAGCTCTGTCCGTCGTACTGTGCAATAACCACATGACGGATCGTCATATCTGTCACTGTCCCCTCCGCAATCACGGAAGAACCATCCAGCAGTTTTACCTTGTGTCCGATCTCACAGGGATGCGAGGCGGAAATAGAGAAGCCGGCGATCACATTGGACAATGCCTTCTGGGCGGCAAATGTCAGAATTGCAATGATCAGAGTACTGCTCTGCAGGAGAGTCCTGCTGACGTCACGGGTAATATCAAACTGGCTTAGTGCAGAATAGATACAGACCACACAGATCAGTACATTCAGCATACTGTTCAGAAAACGAAGCGGCAGACTGCTCTTATGCTTATATACCTGGCGGAACACGTGGTTCACGATCATTACCAGGATAAACATAATCAGCAGAAGGATCACAGCTGTAATGATCTCTCTGTTTGCTGCAAAAAACGATTGGTCAGTCAAAAGCGAT
>CADBQK010000286.1 GCA_902796775.1 uncultured Lachnospiraceae bacterium | reverse complement strand
CGCCAGCGCAATCTCAACAGCTAACATTCTTTGGGCAGATGAAGATGTGCAGGCGAGAGCCCTGGCACGAGAAGATTACAACAGAAGAGTCAAAACGGAGAAAAGGAAACTCCAGATGGCTCAGGATAGAGCAAAAGCGGCAGAAGACCGATTAAAGACTGCTGAAGAGAAATACAGAGCTTTGCAGGAAGAAAACACAAAACTCCATGAAGAACTGGACGAATTGAAAAGGCGTCTTGAGGCAGCTGGCATTAAGTAAAGCGTGAAACATGATTGAATGACTTAATACCCTGATAATAAACCATCCCCCATCTCATAATGAATAAACTGAGATGGGGGATCTTCGTTTTTCTTATTATGATTTTACCATATCTGGTCCACTTAACTATCCAGCAGATCGTTAAGCTGTTCTCCATCCTGGTTACCGTGGGTGATGAGATAATTGAACTCTGCTCCTGCAAAGAGCATATAAGCACAGAAATACAACCACATCATCATGACCATGATCGTTGCCAGGCTTCCGTACATATATGAAAAGTTGTTTGTATAGTTAAACAGGAAGGCAAAGATATAGGAGATAATGATCCAGCTGATGGAAACGACCACTGCACCCGGCAGCACCTGCAGGTTACGGGTCTTGGTATTGGGGAGTACCCGGTACAAAAACATGACGACGATAATCAGCAGTACAAAGATAATGAATAAACGGACACTCATCATAAACAGGACGATCTGTTTGATAGGCAGAAGGTTCGCAAGATTTACAACTGCCTGGCTGCCGGGAAGCAGGAAGAACATCACAACTGTAATGCCCAGAGCAAGCAGCATCGTATAGATCATTGCGTTAAAACGCAGGTGAAAATAGTTTCTGGTCTCTTTCAAACCGTAGATTTCATTAATGCCGTTCGCCACAGAAAAAAGAGCCCGCCCCGCCGACCAGAGCACGAACAGGATCGTGAAGGAGGTAATGGCGATAGTGGAACGTTCATAGATCTGCTGAAGCATCCCTTCCGCGTAATCAGAAGCCATACCCGGCAGCATCGTCTGCAGCACACTAAGCAGATCATCATAGGTCATCGGTGAGTACTGCATAATAGAAAGAACGAAAATGGCGAAGGGAATCGCAGAGAGCAAAGTAAAATAGGCAACCTGCGATGCGTATGCACCGACATGGTCGTCTTTCATCTTATCAACAAAATCAAGTGAGATTTTCTTGATCGCGCTCATGGTCTCCTAATCTCCCATCCCATCAGTAATCTACAGTAAAACATCATTCAACCAGAAATCGAGTAAATGATTCTCCTGTAATCAAGTATTCAAGTATCATACCACACAGCATTTGATAATACAAGTATCGGCTGGCCAAACACCTCGAAAGCTCGGCTGGGCAAACACTTCGAGCGCACGGCTGGGCAAACACACTAAGCGAACACTGGATCGAACACTTAAGCGAACTATTAGAACGGTGTCTGTTACAGGCCTGCTCACACGTTAATACAAGCTGGCGCTTAAGAGAGCACAGAAAATACCGGAGACACCAATAGGATGTCTCCGGCAGATAAATACAACTTGCAATAATCAGTGAAAGCTCGTATTGTTTATTATTTCGGCTGCGGGCCTGCTGCGACGACGTCAGGATCCATGTAAGGATACTTCTTTGCGAAGTTGGCTGCAAACATCTCGGCAAGCTTGTTTGCCTGCTTGTCATAAGCTTCTTTGTCAGCCCACATGCCTCTGGCATCGAGCTTCTCATCCGGTACGCCAGGGCAGCTTACAGGATAGTCGACGTTGAATACATCGTGATGCTTGAACTCGATGTTGTCAAAGGAACCATTGAGTGCTGCCGTAACCATGGCTCTGGTGTAGGCCAGCTTCATACGGGATGCGCCGTCTGCTGCGCTGCCGCCTGCCCAGCCGGTGTTGACCATATAGACCTTTGTGCCGTACTTGTCCAGCTTCTCGCCGAGCATCTTTGCATATACAGATGCGCTCATGGGCATGAAAGGCTCTCCGAAAAGGGTGGAGAAGGTCGGTACAGGCTCGGTGATGCCGCGCTCTGTGCCGGCGACCTTGGAGGTAAAGCCGGTGACAAAGTGATACATAGCAGCGTTTTTGCTGAGTCTGCTGATCGGAGGCAGTACGCCAAAAGCGTCAGCAGTCAGGAAAATGACAACCTTAGGAACGCCGCCGATACCGGGAATCTGGGAGTTGGATATATACTCGACAGGATAACCGACACGAGTGTTCTCGGTGATAGTACCGTCAGTAAAGTCAAACTGGCCTGTATCCGCATCCATAACAACATTCTCTACTACAGCTCCGAAACGGATTGCATGATAGATATCCGGCTCGTTCTCCTCAGTGAGGTAAATACACTTGGCATAGCAGCCGCCCTCAAAGTTGAAGATACCGTCCGGGGACCAGCCGTGCTCGTCATCGCCGATGAGCTTACGGGTAGGATCTGCGGAAAGGGTAGTCTTGCCGGTGCCGGAAAGGCCGAAGAAAATCGCGGAATCATGTGTCTCAGGATCCATGTTGGCGGAGCAATGCATCGGAAGAACGTCCATCTTGGTCATGATATAATTCATGGTGGAGAAAACGCTCTTCTTGATCTCTCCGGAGTACTGAGAACCGCAGATGAGGATCATCTTCTGCTCATAATCGATCAGGATAGCGGCTTCGCTGTGTACACCATCGATCTCAGGCACACACTTGAAACCAGGTGCGCAGATCAGAGTATAGTCAGGATCGCCAAAATCTGCAAGCTCTTCCTCGGTAGGACGGATCAGCAGCTGATGAATGAAAAGGTTCTGGCTGGCCAGCTCGTTGATAATACGGAACTTCTGCTGATATTTCTTATCAGCGCCTGCAAAACCGTCAAAAATGAATACTTCCCTGCCCTGCAGGTAAGCAGTAAGCCTGCCTTTGATTGCGTTGAAAGCATGCTCGGTGAACGGCCTGTTGATCTCACCCCAGGCAATCTCACTATGAATAGTCGGTGTATCCACGATGAACTTGTCTTTCGGTGATCTTCCGGTATACTTTCCGGTATAAACAACAAGAGCTCCGCTCTCACTGAGGTGTCCCTCTCCCAGACGGAGCGCGGCCTCTGTCAGCGCTGCCGGAGAAAGGTTGCGGTGAACCGCCTTTGGCTCAATAATCCCGAGTTTTTCAATTCCATATGTTTCCATGGCAATCACTCCTTTACATTTATTAACACACCCTGCAAAACACAGAAACTGTTTTGCTTACTGATGTATTATATATGAAAATCTATTCATATACAAGTTTAAAAAGTATAAAAAAACGGAACCGGAAAGCGAGAAGTACCGCCTGAAAACCGCCTGTGCAATCAGTTTTACAATTATTATACAAACAGATTGCCGAAATATCAGCCCGTTAGCGGCACATAACAATCACTTTCACTATAAACCGCAAAACGGATTGTCAAATCATCTTCTTTCTTCCCGGTTTTCAGCCGAAATTTCGTATACTTGTATAAAAAAAGCAACCTGTTTGCTCCATTTGAACAAAACAGATTGCTTTT
>CADBQK010000285.1 GCA_902796775.1 uncultured Lachnospiraceae bacterium | reverse complement strand
GCCGCAATCAACAGCGATTGCGGCAATAAAAAAAGCTGATGGAGGGATTTGAACCCTCGACCCCATCCTTACCAAGGATGTGCTCTACCCCTGAGCCACATCAGCACGACGTTTGACGTCCGTTTGCTAATATATCATAGCCTAATACCGGATGTCAAGCGGATTTGGAAAACTTTTTGGGGAGGAATTGTTATATATGGCTGAAGAGATTCGCAATGAAGAGGAAAAAACCGTAGTTTCCCGAAATTTCATAGAGAATGAAATCGACAAGGATCTAGAGGAAGGGAAGACCAGCGTTGTCTGTACACGTTTTCCGCCTGAGCCGAATGGATATCTCCATGTCGGTCATGCAAAATCCATTCTTTTGAATTACGGCCTGGCTAAGGAGTACGGCGGCAGGTTCCTGCTGCGTTTTGATGATACAAATCCCACGAAGGAAAAGACCGAATTTGTCGAGTCCATCATAAAAGATGTCGAATGGCTCGGTGCCAGATATGATGGCGAGGTGCGTTTCGCATCCAATTACTTCGAGCAGATGTATGAGACAGCTGTCCTGCTGATTAAAAAGGGGAAGGCTTATGTTTGTGACCTCACAGCTGAGCAGATCAGGGAGTACCGCGGCACTCTGAAAGAGCCCGGAAAGGACAGTCCCTTCCGCGACAGGAGCATCGAGGAGAATCTGGATCTCTTTACCAGGATGCGTGCCGGCGAGTTCCCGGACGGTTCCCGGACATTGCGCGCGAAGATCGACATGAGCTCTCCGAATATCAATATGCGTGACCCGGTCCTGTACCGGATCGCCCGCATGACGCATCATAACACCGGTGATGCCTGGTGCATTTATCCGATGTATGACTTTGCACATCCGATCGAGGATGCTATTGAGGGTGTGACCCATTCCATCTGTACCCTGGAATTTGAAGATCACAGACCCTTGTATGACTGGGTTGTGAAAGAGGGCGAATTTGCCGAGCCTCCGAGACAGATTGAGTTTGCAAAGCTTTATCTGACCAATGTAGTGACAGGCAAGCGCTATATCAAAAAGCTTGTCGAGCAGGGCATTGTAGACGGCTGGGATGACCCCAGGCTGGTGACGATCGCTGCACTGCGCCGCAGAGGCTATACGCCTGCTTCTATCCGTATGTTTATGGACCTGGTTGGTGTATCCAAGGGCAACAGTTCTGTCGACTACGCAATGCTGGATTACTGTATCCGCGAGGATCTGAAGATGAAAGCTCCCCGGATGATGGCAGTTTTGCGTCCGCTTAAACTGATCATTGACAATTATCCGGAAGGCCAGGTAGAGTACCTGGATGTGGAGAACAATAAAGAAAATGAGGAGATGGGGATCCGTAAGGTTCCCTTTGGCCGCGAGCTGTACATTGAGCAGGAAGATTTCATGGAGAATCCTCCAAAGAAGTACTTCCGCCTTTTCCCCGGCAATGAAGTCCGCCTGATGAATGCTTATTTTGTTACCTGTACCGATGTGGTGAAGGATGAGCAGGGCAATGTAAAAGAGATCCACTGTACCTACGATCCTGAGACAAGGAGCGGGTCCGGTTTTACCGGCCGTAAGGTAAAGGGGACGATCCACTGGGTCTATGCCGGGACTGCTGTAAAGGCCTGTGTGCGTCTTTACGAGAATCTTGTAGATGAATCCAAGGGCGTCTATAATGAGGATGGCAGTGTCAATATCAATCCCAATTCCCTGGAAGTGCTGACAGACTGCTATCTGGAGCCATCTTTTGAGAATGCTCAGGCAGGAGAGAGTTATCAGTTTGTACGAAATGGATATTTCTGCATTGACAGTAAGGATTCCAGGCCGGATGCACTGGTCTTTAACCGGATCGTACCTTTGAAGAGCTCCTTTAAACTGCCGAAATAAGAATGCCGGTGTCCCGGATATCCCGGGCGATGAATAATGACTGCAATATGCAGCCTGTTATATAAGGAATAAGCAATGGAATATTTAGATATTGTAGATGAGTATGGGGAGCCGACCGGCAGGGTGGCAGAGAGATCTGTGGTCCACTTGGAGGGACTTCCGCACCGGACCAGCCATGTCTGGCTGGTCAGAAAACGTGAGCAGGGTGTAGAGATCCTGCTGCAGAGGCGCTCCCTGGAGAAGGATTGTTTCCCCGGAGATTATGATATTTCCAGTGCAGGGCATATACCGGCCGGGCAGGGCTACCCGGATTCTGCACTGCGCGAGCTCAGAGAAGAGCTTGGAGTAGAGGCCGGCGAGGAGGATCTTGTGTTTTGCGGGGATTTCCATATTAAGAATGAGTCCATCTTTCATGGTGAACCTTTCCGGGATGATGTTTACAGCCGGGTCTTCTATATGTGGAAAGATCTGGAGACGGAGGCTTTTACCATCCAGAAGTCGGAGATCTCTGAGGTAAGGTGGATCGGCCTGGATGAATGTATCCGTTTGTCCGATGAGGGAGAGATGCCCTGTCTTTTCCCGCAGGAACTGCAGATGCTTAAAAAG
>CADBQK010000284.1 GCA_902796775.1 uncultured Lachnospiraceae bacterium | reverse complement strand
TGTCAAGAGCACCGTGGAATAAGCTGACGATAGATGGCTCTTACACTCCGGAATGGCGGCTCTAAAGTAAGCGCCAAATGTTAGGGTGTCTAGCATAAAAAAATTGCATTCAGGTACGTTTGCCCCAAATGCAAGTATTTTACTCTACTTTTCTGTGCAACACTCTATCGCTTTCTTGCTCCACGGAGCCAGGCTTTTGCGTAATCCAGTGAAATTGGACATATAATCCTTTTTTATCTATGCGCCGGAACCGGCGCATTCTGGATGGGCATTCCGATTCTGTCTGGACACCCAATCCAGTTTTTGCCGTTCATCATCTTATTTAGTTTCTGGCAGATTATTTCTGCCCATATAGTAACATATTCGTTTTTTGGTGCAAATATTATCTGTAAGTACTTTCATCAATGACCTTTGCAGCTTCCATCCTCTTTTTGGCTTCTATGCCTCTGAAGGATGGTCCATCTATATCAAGGTGATAAGAATTCTTCAGTACTCTGTCCATTATGGCGTCAGCCCTGGTATCATCGCTGAGTACCTCACCCCATGATTCTGAAGGTATCTGACTTACAATGATCATTGATTTACGCAGGTTTCTATCATCTATCAGATCGGTTAATGCGACCGTCTCGCTAACATTGAATTTATTCAGTCCCCAGTCATCAAGGATCAAAAGATCGCATTTGCCGAGCTGCTTTAACAGTTTTGGAAATGTACCATCTGTTTTTGCAGAAGACATCATATCCATCAGATCGGATGTACGGTAGTACCTGACACTCTGTCTTCGACGGCAGGCCATATACCCGAATGATGTGGCAAAGAAGCTTTTTCCGACACCTGTCTTTCCGGTAATGACCAGGTTCAGGCCTTGCTCTATCCAGTCAGTGGTCTGTAAGGTCTGCATCAGAGATTTATTATATTTCCGTTTCTCTGTTTTAATGATATCCTCCGGAAGTGCTTCTTGGCGGAAACCTGCAGCCCGGATAAGACGGTTCAGCTGGTTGGTGCGCCGCCGGGTCCATTCATAATCAACGATCAGAGAAAACCGCTCCTCAAAAGTAAGGCTTGCATCATCTGGAAGCTCAAGCTGACGTCCGTATGCTTCCATCATTCCGGTGAGTTTTAATTCTTTGAGATGTTCCATAGTAGGGTTAGTCAGCATCGGCTACACCCCCATTCACTACCTGGCGGCAATACTCTCTTCCCCGTATGTTCTGGTGGGATGGGAGGGTTCGCTCTTCTTCGGGGGAAGAAGGCAGATTTTCTATCAGGATCTTAAAGTCCTTATAGGAGTAACGTTTGAGTACCCTGGCCTGATAGCAGGCTTTCTCCATGGATGCCTTACCATACTTGTCGGCAAACTTAAGGATACCCAGACACAACCTGAAGCTCTGCTCTGGATGTTGTCTCCTTGACAGCAGTATCTCAAGATATGCGGATGTTTCCTGCCCGATCTTACCGGCCCATTGGAGCAGACGTTCTGGTGTCCATTCCGCCTGAAAGCGGTGTGTCTCCGGCATATGATCCGGGATGGTATTGTACTTGTGTTTACCATTTGGAAATATACGGCTGTGTGATGCAATCCGCCTGCCTCTGTGGATGACTTCTACTGTTTTTGCAGTTGCCCGGATCTCCACAGTGTCTTTTACAAACCGGTATGGGACACTGTAAAAGTTGCCTTTGTATTCTACATGATAATCCGGAGCCACTCTGGCTTCTTTGAATTCGGCTATTTCATATGGTCTGAGAGGAAGTGGATGCAGCATGTGGCGTTCTGTTTGTTCAAAGACACTGCGACGGCTGCCTTCCATCTTTTGGAACGGACGGTCATTCGCCGCGTCCAGTTCTTTTCGGATCATCCTATTCAGTTCATGAAAACTGAAATAAGTATCATCCCGGTGTTTTGCCATGATCCACCGTTCTGCCAGTTGGACAGAGTATTCAGCAAGACTTTTATCCCTGGGTTTTCTTACCCTGGCAGGAATCACAGCCATGCCATAATAACGTGCCATTTCAAGGTAAGCCGGGTTGATCTCAGGTGC
>CADBQK010000283.1 GCA_902796775.1 uncultured Lachnospiraceae bacterium | reverse complement strand
GCTGCTGAAAAACGCCCCGTTGACCATATTCGCGGGCAAATTGAAATGAGCCATATTTTCTTCCGCTATGACGAGAACACACCTTATGTTCTGAATGATCTGAGCCTGAGCATCAAGGCAGGCGAATATGTTGCAATTGTAGGACGAACCGGCTGCGGAAAATCCACCTTGGTGCGTCTTATGCTCGGTTTTGAAAAACCGGAAAAAGGTGCGGTTTATTATGACCTTCAGAATCTGGCCAGTCTGGATCCACGATCCCTGCGTAAGCACATCGGCGTGGTGATCCAGAATGGGCAGCTGTTTCCGGGAGACATTTTCTCCAACATTACGATCTCCGCGCCGCAGCTGACCATGGACGAAGCCTGGGAGGCGGCAGAAACCGCAGGAATTGCCCGGGATATCCGGGAGATGCCCATGGGCATGCAGACCATGATCTCAGAAGGTCAAGGCACAATCTCCGGCGGTCAGAAACAACGGCTGATGATTGCACGAGCCATTGCGCCAAAGCCAAAGATCCTGATTTTCGATGAAGCTACCAGCGCACTTGATAATAAAACTCAGAAACAGGTGTCTCAGGCACTGGACAAGCTGCACTGCACCCGTATCGTCATTGCGCACCGGCTGTCGACTGTCCGCAACTGTGACCGTATCCTGGTGATGGATCATGGCGCAATTATCGAGGAAGGTAACTATGATGAACTGATTCAGAAGAACGGGTATTTCGCAGATCTGATTTCCAGGCAGCGGCTGGATCACTGATCCCGAAACGAAAGGAGCACCAGGGAATCAATCTGTTTTGGCATTGAGGGTCTGTGAGGAGGATGGCTCCTATATTTTGCTACTGCGTATTTTACAGAAGTATACTCATCCAGATGACGCCTGCAAGGTATACAGCGAGTACACAATAAGCAATGTAATCCCTGCGGGCATACTGCAGGGGTTTCATTTTGGTGCGGCCTTCTCCCCCATGATAACATCTAGCTTCCATAGCTGTAGCCAGATCATCGGCCCGCCTGATGGCAGAGACAAAGAGGGGGACAATGATCGGAATCATGCTCTTTATACGCTTGATCTGGTTTTTGCTGTCAAAATCCGCTCCTCTTGCTTTCTGTGCGCGCATGATCTTATCAAGCTCATCCATCAGAATAGGGATGAAGCGCAGCGCGATCGACATCATCATAGAGATCTCATGTACAGGTACATGAAAGATCTTCAAAAAACCAAGCCCCTTTTCCATCCCATCGGTCAGCTTGTTTGGCGTGGTCGTCAATGTCATCAGAGAGGCTCCTGTCACCAGATATGTCAGACGGATTAGTGTGAAAACTCCTCTTTCCGCACCTTCCCGGGTCACACGCAGGATCCCCGCCCGAAAGATCTCTGTCCCAGGCGTCATAAAGAGCGACAGAACGATACTGATCACCAGGATTACCAGGATCCCGCGGATACTTCGCAGCATCAGACGAAATGGCACTCTGGACAACAGGACACAGGCTGCAAAGAAAAGAGTCACCAGTACAAAAGATGGAATATTGCGGATAAAAAAGACACTGACAAGAAAAACCAGTGTTCCCAGAAGCTTCACCCGGGGATCCAGCTTGTGCATCAGGGAGTTCTGAGGATAGTATTGTCCGATTACTACATCACGCATCAACTTCTCTCACTCCTCTCCCATCTGTTCATACTGCTATGTTCACTGACTGCTATATTCTTATCGGCTCGTTTTCTATCCTCGATAAGTCTTCAGGATCACCTGAGCTGCTTCCTCTGCTGTTATGGCAAAAGCATCCTCAGGCAGTAATCCCCGGCTCTTCAGATCCCGGATCACATACACTGCCTCCGAAGGAGCAAGTCCGATGCTTTCCAGATAATCGATCTCTGCAAATACATCTCTGGGTGATCCGCTTCTGACAAGTTCTCCGCCACTCATGACAAGAAGGTGATCGGCATACCTGGCCATATCTTCCATCGAATGGGAGGACCAGACGATAGTCGTCGCAAGCTCATCCTTCATATGCAGCAATTGCCTTGTCAGCTCGTACTGTCCTGCCTGGTCCAGCCCGGCCATCGGCTCATCCAGCACCAACACATCCGGGTGCATAGCCAGCACACCAGCGATAGCTGCACGCCGCTTCTGTCCTCCGGAAAGTTCAAAGGGGGACTTGCTAAAATCCGTCTCTCCAATCCCCATCAGTAAGAGGGCTTCTCTGGCGCTTGCCTGTGCTTCCTCCTGACTCATCCCGGTATTCAAAGGTCCAAACATGACATCCGACAGGACATCCATCCCAAACAGCTGATACTCGGGATACTGGAAGACCATACCCACTTTCCGGCACAAAGAGCTGGCCGAAAAACCGCTGCCGGAGATATCCTGCTCCCGGAAGAATACCCTTCCGGATGAAGGAGTGAGCAGCCCGTTCAAATGCTGCAGCAAAGTGGACTTCCCGGATCCTGTCGGACCAATCAATCCGGTCACCTGCCCCTCTTCAATAGAAAGGGAAACGTCCTTGAGGGCGTGGGTT
>CADBQK010000282.1 GCA_902796775.1 uncultured Lachnospiraceae bacterium | reverse complement strand
GACGCTTATTATCTGCTCACAAAGCAGGAAAAGATGGGACACCTGCTGCATTACGATATTGATCCGGCCCTGGAACAGCAGATGAAGCAGGAAAAGGAAGCACAGATCGAAGAGAGCAAAAAGAACGGCAGCCATTGATGCAAACGGTTTCGGATGCAGTAAAAATAAAAAAAGGAGAATCATAAAATGCATGTATTAGAAGGAAAACTGGTAGCAAAAGAAAATGTCAAGATCGGTATCGTATGTGCTCGTTTTAATGAATTCATTACTTCCAAGCTTCTTGGCGGCGCAATGGACGGCCTGATCCGTCATGGCGTAAAGGATGAAAATGTTGACGTCGCCTGGGTTCCCGGCGCTTTTGAGATTCCCGTTGTTGCAAAGCGTATGGCAGAGTCCGGCAAGTATGACGCGGTCCTTTGTCTTGGCGCAGTCATTAAGGGATCTACAGACCATTATGATTATGTTTGTGCCGAAGTTTCCAAGGGGATCGCGACCGTATCCCTTGAGACAGGACTTCCTGTGATGTTTGGTGTACTTACAACAGACAATATTGAGCAGGCCATTGAGAGAGCCGGCACCAAGGCTGGAAATAAGGGATATGATGTTGCTCTGAGTGCTGTTGAGATGATCAATCTGTTCCAGAGTATTTAATTTTTCGTTTCTTTAACATAGGATTATTTCGGAGAATGTTTCGCAAAGCAGGAGGCACAAAATGGATATCAATGCTATAGCACAGAAAATTGAAAGCGGACAGACGTCTCTTGGATTGGAACTGGGATCTACCAGAATCAAAGCTGTTATTATCGATGCTGAAGGTGAAGTACTTGCCTCCGGCGGATATGGATGGCATGACCGTCTGGAGGATGGTGTATGGACCTATCACCTGGACGATGTTATTGCAGGTCTGCAGGCTTGTTATGCAGATCTGGCGGCCAATGTCAAAAAAGAGTACGGTGTTACTCTTAAAAAGGTCAGTGCACTTGGCATCAGCGCAATGATGCATGGATATCTTGCAGTCGATAAGGACGGCAGGCAGCTTGCATCCTTCCGCACATGGAGGAATACAATCACAGCGGAAGCTGCTGAAAAGCTGACAGATCTGTTTCAGTATAATATCCCCCAGCGCTGGAGCATCGCCCATCTTTACCAGGCCATCCTGAACGGGGAGAAACACGTAGCTGATGTGGACTATTTTTCTACTCTTTCCGGTTATGTTCACAGACTGCTGACCGGCCGCAGGGTACTGGGAGTAGGAGATGCAGCCGGCATGTTCCCGATCGACAGTGAGATCAACGATTATTATGAGAAAATGCTGGATCAGTTCGACGAGCTGGTTGCTCCGTATGGTTTTACCTGGAAAATCCGGGATATCCTGCCCGAAGTCCTGGCAGCCGGTCAGGACGCAGGTGTTCTGACTCCTGAAGGCGCGGCACTTCTGGATCCTTCAGGCAATCTGGAGGCAGGCATAAAGATGGCTCCTCCGGAAGGAGATGCAGGAACAGGTATGGCAGCCACTAACAGCTGCGCTCTGCGCACCGGTAATACATCTGCAGGGACTTCGATTTTTACCATGGTCGTTCTGGAAAAGCCTCTTTCAAAAGTCTATCCCGAGATCGATATGGTAACGACACCTTCCGGCAAGGCAGTTGCCATGGTACATTGCAACAATTGTACTTCTGATATCAATGCCTGGGTAAGTATTATCCGTGAATCTCTGAACCTGTTCGGATGTCAGGTTTCTGAGGGAGAGCTTTATACAAAGCTGTTTGAGGAGTCCCTCAAGGGAGACCGCGATTGCGGCGGACTTATGGATTACAATTATCTGGCAGGAGAGGGTATCACACACTTTGATGAGGGTATTCCTTTCTTCATGCGCAGACCGGATGCCAATTTTAACCTGGCCAATTTCATGCGTACTCACATTGTAGCAGCCCTGAGCACACTGGAACTGGGAATGCACATTCTTCGTGATGAGAATGTCGTTATTGACAAGATGTACGGGCATGGCGGATATTTCAAGACCGAAGGTGTCGGTCAGAGATATCTGGCAGCTGCAATCGGCGCACCTGTTACTGTAATGAAGACAGCCGGAGAGGGCGGCGCGTGGGGTATGGCCCTGCTTGCGGAGTATATGAACCACGCAGGAGAGAAAACTCTGGAAGAGTTCCTGGAAAATGATATCTTCTCGAAGGCTGCAGGTTCTTCCTTTGATCCGGATCCCGCGGATGTGGAAGGATTCATGAAGTACCAGAAGTGGTTTGAAAAGGCGCTTCCTGTCGAAGAAGCCGCTGTTCAGAGCGCAAAATAAATCATAAAGGGGACGAATGATTTGAGATTCTTATCTTACGAAGGGTCGATCATGCAGGGGGCACTGGTACTTGCCCGTCTGACAGGACTTAACCTGTTGTGGCTGGTTTGCTGCATTCCAATCGTGACAGCAGGCCCTTCAACCGCAGCTATGTACTATGCAGCCAATCAGATGAGATTGGGAGATAATCATTTCTTCCGGAATTTCAAGACAGGCTGGAAGAAGCATTGGAAGCAGGCCCTGCCTGTAGGCATCCTTTTTGTCATCCTGATCATCCTGTTTTATTACGGCTATATAGCAATTTCGGAGAATGATATTCCTTACAGCAAGGTAATTCTGTTTATTGCTATGCTCTGTGCGGTTACCCTGGTCATGACTATGCTTTGGGAATTCCCCATTATGATCAATTTTAATGGTACATTCCTGGATCTGATTTTTAATGCGTTCATCTTTGCCTTTATGTATGCTCCCTACACAATTGTGCAGGCTTTGCTGATAGGTCTGTGGGGGTATGCAGTAACACATACCTATATCATTGCCGTCATAGTTTCCCTCTTTGCAGGAGCCTTGATCGCATACATTTCACTTCTCATGGATGAGAATGCTCTCAGTAAATACCGTCAGCAGTCAGCGAAATAAAGCGGTGTAGATGGGATAAAACAAAAAAGAAGCCCCGGATCTGTTTTTAGCAGTTCCGGGGCTTCTTTCCGTATGTATGGGTTTATTTCTCGTAGAGGAAGCGCTCAGGCAGAGATACGCCAAAAGCTTTTGCCAGATCGCGGAAGTCATCAGGATTTATAGTCTGTCTTCTCTGATTGGTCATGGACAGTATCTTCACCAGAATCTGAGCAGATTTTTCGACAGTATGCATCAGGCCGAATGTCAGATCAAAGTCCTCTCCCGCACAGAATATACCGTGATGAGCCCAGATGACGACGTCATATTTTTTCATAAGTTCACTGGACTTCACACCGATTTCCCGACCGCCGGGAACCATCCAGGGGACGACACCTATTCCCTGGGAAAAGATGATAGGGCATTCTGTCATGTTTTCCCACAATTCTCTCGTAAAGACTTCATCCGTAAGAGGCAGAACAAATGTAAGAGCGATTGTGTTTACGGGATGACAGTGATAAATAACACGATATTTTCCTTCCGTAAGAGTCTTTTTGACTTCATGGTTCATGAGGTGGGTAGGCAGTTCACTGGTAGGACGGGTTCCTTCCGTCAGTCCCCAGCAGATTCTGTATTTGCTGCCTGACTGGTCAATCTCGATGATGCCAAAAGAGTTTTCCGGGTTTCTGTATACGTTGCTGAAATACTTGCCGGATCCAGTCACAAGGAAGTATTCCCCTGCAAGTCCGGGTACATCCGTACCGATCTCCAGCCATTCACCGGGATTCAGTTCTTCTTTTACCAGAGCAATCTCTTCATCCTTGATCCTGTAAGAGAAATTGCCGCCGTTTCTTTCATGCCATCCCTGCAGCCAGCCTTCATATGCCATATGCTGGAAACCTTCAGCAAATGATGTTTCAAGTACTTTCATATCAGGTCCTCCAAATTGTAAATGTCTGCTAAATTATGTCGTATCTGTAAATATCATAGCTTATTACAGCGATTCTGTGAATAGAGATATCTTTTTTTCTGACAACGAATGGTGTATAATAAAAATACAAGTTTTACCTTTGGACGTGCAATTGAAATGTGAAAGGGAGGAGATACCAATGGGGAAATATGTGATCGGACTTGATAACGGAGGTACATCCACCAAGGCTGCTATTTTTGATCTGGAAGGGCATGAGATAGCTTCTAAAGGCATGGAGACCCGGATGATCACTCCGAAGTCAGGATATACAGAACGCGATATGGAAGAACTCTGGCAGGCAAACTGTGCCTGTGTCCGCGGTGCTTTGGAAAAGAGCGGCGTGGACGGAAAAGACGTACTTGGCATTGCTGTCTGCGGACACGGGAAAGGTCTGTATTTGTGGGGAGACAATGATGCGCCGATCTATAATGGCATCATCTCCACGGATAACCGTGCCTGGGAGTATCCGGAAAAATGGCACAGTGACGGTACTTATGAGAGAATCCATGACAGAACCTGCCAGGATATCATGGCATGCCAGCAGGTCTGCCTGCTTGCCTGGCTTAAGGATCATGACAGGGCCGTTTACGACAGGATCAAATATGTATTTTCCGTTAAAGATTATGTCCGTTTCCGTCTGACAGGAGAGGCTTATTGCGAAGCAACGGATATCTCCGGTTCCGGTCTTATGAATGTTCGTGATGCACGTTTTGACAAGGATATACTGGAGGCGTACGGCATAGGGGAAATGTATGATAAGCTGGCTCCGATCAGGTATTCCTACGAAAACTGCGGCAGGATAACCAAAGAAGCAGCAGTACTTACGGGACTTCCCGAAGGGACGATTGTTGCAGGCGGTATGTTTGATATCGATGCATGCGCGGTAGCTGTTGATCTTACGATCCCGGAGAGGATGTGTACGATCGCAGGCACATGGAGCATCAACGAATATATTGCAAAGCAGCCAATCATGGATGGTACTGTTGCCATGAATTCACTGTTTGCAATTCCGGGATATTATCTGGTAGAAGAGTGCAGTGCGACATCTTCCGGCAACATGGAATGGTACCTTGATCATTGCATGGAGAATGAAAAAATTCCGGAAGGGAAGAGTATCTATGATGTGGTAAACGACCTGGTAGCATCTGTCGATCCGAAAGACAGCGATCTTTATTTTCTTCCGTTCCTCTACGGGTCCAATGCACATCCTCTTGCAAAGGGTTCTTTTGTCGGCCTGACCATGTTCCACAGCAAGGCTCACATGCTGCGTGCAATTTACGAGGGAGTTGCATTTTCTCATAAGACACATATTGAAAAACTGCTTTCCTCCAGGAAACCGCCGCAGGCTGTACGTATGGCAGGCGGAGCAGTCAATTCAAAGCTCTGGGTTCAGATATTTGCAGATGTTCTGAATCTGCCGATTGAGACTGTTAAAGGCAAAGAGCTTGGTGCACTTGGGTGCGGTATGGCTGCAGCGATCGCTGCAGGTGTTTACAAGGATTACAGGGAAGCCGCAGAACATATGGTACATACTTCCGGGATCGTATATCCTGATCCGGAAGCAGCAGCAGTATATCAGGAAAAATACGAAACGTACAGAGCAGTCAGCGCTGCGCTTGACACTGTCTGGGACCGTTTCCGGGTCTAAATTTTAACTAAAAAAAATGGTTTCAAATTGTATTCCATAAAATACAATCGGCACTGTTTTGTCTTGACAAAAAAATAACATTTTACTATAATTATTTATATAATACATAGGGATTCTGGCAGGTAACAGAAGACATTATGTATATAGGCCAATATTCATACTATAAGGAAGGAGAAACTTATGAAAAAGAAAATTATTGGCATCGTGCTTGTTGGCGTAATG
>CADBQK010000281.1 GCA_902796775.1 uncultured Lachnospiraceae bacterium | reverse complement strand
TACATCTCGGACCTTGTGTGTTTCCGCACTCTCAGTCTGTTGATCCTGTCACTTTCTAAAAATCTATCAAGCGAATTTCTAACCTAGATCTCCACAAGTCCCAGGCTCTGTAAATAAAGGTAGGTTCCATCATAATATTCGGGCAGCCGTGTACTATCTTCCCAAAAACCGCTGACCGACTTATGCGGATTCCCTTCCGGCACACAGATGACCATTCCTGCCCGCGCACGCGTAAGTAGTACCCTATATGCATTCAGCATATATTTCATCTTTTCCCGTTTATTCTCATTACTTGCGACAAGCTCGGCCCATTTAGACTTTTGCCTGCTCCAGGAATAAAAATGCCACGAGCCATTATAAAACCGCATATCTGCATCCCATAATAAGCAGGTATAATCCAGTTCCAATCCCTGGACCTGGATTTCTGTTGCTGCGTCCTCCAGATAGTTAGAGGATCTTGTGTCCGTTTTGTCATCAAGAAACCAGTGAACGGCATTTTCATCATCTGAAGGTAATACATGTATCCCCAGAGGTTTGTACCGTGCGGATTCCTTGGTTATCAATACGCCGGTTCTTTCGGTTCCCCTGACCTTCTCATGCAGCCATCTTCTGGCCTTTTCCATGTCTCTGGTCAAAATGATTGGATAGTTATCTTTGATCTGTGCGTATAGAGAGGCAGCGTTATTATCTACAGCCAACAGTGAATGAACAAATGCTGAGAGTTTTTCAGCTCTGTATGATCTCAGTGACACTCCTAAATGCAGACATTCTGAATAAGTTACATTGTGATTGTCTGCCAGAAGATGATCGACCCTTCCTTCTGCATATTCCGGTGCTGTCAGCTGCGGTGAAATATACACTTTCCAGTGTGTGAAGATAGTATTAAGCGCCGTAATCCACTCGGAGATGCCTGCTTCTCCCGTGTTGATTTCCTGTCCGCCTCCGACAAGACATACTATAGTTGCCCAATCCTCCCGTTGATCTAAAGACCAGATTAAAAAAGCCGCCTCTGACATCGGGAAATTCGGGACTTTCAGTTTATTACCGTATGTTCCGCCTCGTTTCAGATAATCCGCAAGTCTTTTATGTGTCCATGACCTCTGTGCTTCATCAAAAATTGCGACATGTTCCACTTCACCATATCCGGCGTTCTGCATTTTCACAGCCTTTTCCGGATCAATTTCAAGAATACCATTCTCAACAGGATTTTTGATTTTTGCCAGCATATTATCCCGATAGCGGTGTATGATCTGGATAAACTTGCCTACTTCCCTCCTGGAATCCGTCAGCTTTTTATTTTCGCCTCTTTCTTTGCATTTTTTATAGTTATCCTTTGCAAGCGCCTCGTTTAATACTGCTACCAGCGGGCCGTTCCCGGACAGGTACACTGCTCCTTCATCTTCTACAGGTTTGTCTGAATCCTGATAAGTCTGCTTTACTGCGACATCCAATCCTACAAGTGTCTTTCCAGCTCCCGGGACACCGGTTACAAAGCAAATACTTTTTTCACCATTCGTCTTACTTTTGTGAATCACATCCAAAATGTAGGAGATCGTACTGTCCGTTGTCACCTTGTCGGCTTCATGTCTTGTTATATCTTCAACAGAATGGTTTTCATACAAGGCCCTTGCGGCCTCTATGATCGTGGGGGTAGGTGCATATGGGCTTATGATCCAATTCCTGTCAACAGGACTTTCCTCTGAGAATTCATGCAATACATCTCTCAAAATGTCTGAAATCCCGTTTTCGCCAGTTACCATTGGATTTACAACTCTGTCATTATAAACAGACTCCTGTATCAAGGTTGAATGAGACTTGTGCTTCGTGGCAATCAGTATTGGCACGATCAGTTTGTCCTGGCTGTACTTATGAAAATTCTTCAGATCCAGGGCATAATCGAGAACCTGATCTACATCCGCTTCATGTATATCCTTTTCTCCGACCTTGAATTCCAAACAGAAAACAATTCCCTTCAGCAGTAAAACTGCATCAATTCGTTTGCCCAAACGCGGAATGTCATATTCAAGTATTATTTGACCGTTCGATCCCTTCCATGGTATCAAGACCTTCTGCAATATTTCGATTTCCTTTAGCCAGGCATCCCTTGTCGTTGTAAGCGCATCACCATGGTATCCCTCACATAAAATGCCAAATATGGTCTCTTTTTCTTTCTTCAGGAAAGAATCAATCTCACTTTCAAATAGGCATCGTGGACTTTTTCCCATAAACTACACCTCTAACGCATCCAGTATCGATTTCCAGTGTGACAAACCTTGCACTTCGTTCTCCTCCGTAAGAATCGCCTGCTCATTTGTTTATCCAATTTATAAAAGATCAGTGACGGATATCCTGAGGAAGCAGATAGACTAAAATTGTGACATAATCGTCTAATGTCTTCTTTATAAGCCTCTTTAGCTGCATTGGCATTCATTTCTCAATGGCTCACGCTTCAAAAGTATGTGCTTCCCTTGAGATTTGGAGGCAAAACGGGTACTATAGATTTGTAAGATGCTGTGTGCCTCGGTGCTTGCCTGCAAGTGCTTTCAAGCACCGGTGTCTGGCACAGAGCTCCGTGATGGTGTCTGCATGCAGATGCTTGAATCACGGGGTTTTGTATTTTAAGAAGTCATATATTCTTATTAGTCGTTTCAGATTACTTCTATCAGGTCCAACAAGCGCAGATAGAACATTTTCGTCTTGCTGGAAAAGTTCGTTTAATATCATCTCCAATTCTCCAACATCTACTTTTTCTTCCGGAAGCACTCCGATCAGACGGATTGCTTTTCTTTGGTTATCTTTCTCGTCATTCCAGATTTGCAATGCAGAGCGCCCGTTCGTTGCAGTCCGATTTCTTTTTACAGAATCCTCTGAAACAATAGCCTAG
>CADBQK010000280.1 GCA_902796775.1 uncultured Lachnospiraceae bacterium | reverse complement strand
GGCTGCCCTGTGTAAACAAATTCATCTTCCTTCAGACTTGCCCAGTCGATCATTCGCTGTTTGACCTTAACACCGATCAATCTTGATCCGTATTCTCCCGCGTCAACAATGATGTAGGATTTCCCCGCGGAAACGCCTTTGATCACTGCCTGTTCTCCGGAGCTGTCTTTTGGAGTAACCACTGCAACCGAATCATCTCCGGACATCCAGTTAACAGTTGGATTCCAGTTTGTCGGAACCTGTGAATTGCTGAATCCTCTGAATTCAGCCGTCAATGTCTTTTCCTGCTCATTAAGCAGATCGTAGCTTCCGGGAGTTCCCTCCTGCCAGTTGCTGACGGCAAGATAGCCGCTAAAAGATGTCGGCTTGAGAAATGCTTTGATCGGGAAATTGTCCATTTCATCGCCAAATGCCATTTTCCCCTGTACGTTTTTATCCGTAATATCCTTCCACTCACCATCTATATAGCAGTAGCTTTCCCTTTCATTAAGAACTACTACGCTGTATCCTGATAAGCCTCTGTCGTAGTATGAAGTAAACGGGACATAGCTGTCGCCCTCTGCACTCTCTGAGATAACAACGGAATACTTCTGGTCTCTGGCAAGGGTCATAGAACAGTTAATGCTGATCCTGTGATATCCTCCATATTCGCAGGTCGTCTTTCCTTCTGCAATCTTTACTCCCGATTCCGGATCATCAAAATCCTCAGGCAGAGCATATACCTTGTACGACACATTCGTACCCGGAACAGTTGTGACAAACGAGATTTCCTTTAGCTCAGACGTTTTTTCCGCGGTAAATACATTGGCTGATCTGCAGTTTTCTGCACTGTATTTTCCAATACTGCCCGACTGCATGAAGTCCATCTGTGCGATCTCGTAGTTATTCGCATCTGTTGCCTTCTCAAATACGAAAGTCTCCGGATCACTCAGACTCTTATCACAATAAGATAGCCAGAAATATCCTGTCGCCCGGGCACCGATTGCCGGGTCAGACACCACAGGCTGAGGCTCCTTTCCCTGGGCATCCAGGTAAGGGATACGGTCACAGCCTTCCAGAAGACCCCAATGACGGCCCCCGTTTTGGGGGAATTCATTCAGATCAGATCCCCAGCTATTCTTGATAAGAAATGCTCCATCACTCGGAGGCGGTGTCAGGAAATTTTCTTTAGGATAATGATCATCCCAGCCAACGATGGTTACTAAGTGATCCGCTATTTCGTAACCATTGTCTGTATAATGAGCCCATTTGCCGCTCATATACTTCTTTCCGCTGGTATCCTGTCCCGGAAGATATGTCTCGGCACTAAATCCTATACTGACAGCCCTGTGATTCTCAAACATTTGCTGCTTGATCGCCATTAAAGCATTATCCGTCTGAACATCACTGTCATCCCGAATGCGCGGAACAGGAAGCATGATCGAATCCTTAAGCCTGTAGGACTGCATGAAGCGGTACTTTTCAGGAATCGACCAGTCATCGTCTTCACTGTACCATACCGGAATCCTGGCGTATTCTAAAGGCTTCCCGGCTTCATCGAATTTCACAGCAGCCCTTCTTACGATCTTCTCTCCGTTTTTTCCCATATATTTCAGGATGCCTGAACTCTCTGCATTTTCGCTGACAGGGCCAATCCCGGATGAAAAAAGCGATGTCGCATTGATAAAGGTTCCGCCGACATCGTATTTGTATGCAGATGTCGCAAGATCTTTTTTGCTCAGATCCCTGTAATGCATTCCTTCTCCATTCTGAGAGTTCGAAGGATCATCCAGGTATGAAGCTGCAAAATATGAGACATGCTTTTCTGAAAGGTCGACGTTTTCATCTGCAAGTCCATCTGCAATCAGACTGCTCTCTGCGGCTGAAATTGCAGCGAACCCCCAGCAGGCACCATAAGGATTCTGCTGTTTGACAGATGTAACAAAGCTCTTATCCCCTGCGCCATCGTTATCTGTATCTACATTCCTCAAATCAAAAGCATCCGGATAATTCTTAGCCTTTTTTTGAAGAGCACTGAGTACCCTGCCCTTCCTGAATGCAAACGGATCCTCGTTTTCTGATCCGGCATATACAGTATAAGTATTAACTAATATGCCCCCCGCGCACAGCATAACAGAGGCTGCGATCCCAAGTACTGCCTTCCAATATCTTCTGATACGATTCCGATCCATAATCATCCAGTCCTTCCTGCAAAAGATACACATGTGTAAAACATATTAGTTAAAAACCACCACTAGCGGCATTTGAAGTTTTTTGTGTAATGTGCACTAATATTATATCTCGCAGCTAATCTATATTCAACATATTTATCACATAAAACATGTCTTGCTGTTTACAATCTGCCATTCTGGTGATATATTTAACTCGTGAGTTATCTAAAAATGGATACCTGCTGCCTAAAGGTGAAGATAGATACCTGGTACCTGAAAAGCAGGGGCCTGGTACTTAAGGCTTGGAACGTGAGACTGCCTGAGAACAGTATAAGGGAAAAGAAGTTTATTTGTGATTGGAGGAATTGTATGAAGAACAGAAAGATGATATCTGGTCTGGCTGTACTGACTGTATCAGCATTTCTTTTTGCGGGATGCGGGGGCAGCAAAAGCGTAAGTTCATCTGCTGCGGCACCTGCGGCTGAGACTGAAACAGAGACACAGATTGTTACGGAGGCACCTGTGGAGTCCGCAGCTGCAGAAACAGCGGCAGAGACAGAAACAGAAACAGCGGTGGAAACAGTGACCGAAACAGAAGCACCTTCGGAAACAGAAACAGTTGAGGAAACAGAGGCACCTGCCGATATAAAACTGGGACAGATCACTGTAGAAGATGCGAAGACAATCGCTTTTAGTGATATCGGCCTGACAGAGGCGGATGTCACTCTTAAGAAGGCCGGTCTGGAAACGGAAGACGGTATTACAAAATATGAGATCGAGTTTTTTTATAATGATACCGAATACGAGTATGATATCGATCCGGCTACAGGAGAAATCATGAAACTCGATCACGACGCTATGGATAACGAAGATTATCAAATAATGGATTATCTGCAGGAAGAATCGGCTCAAAAGTCATCCGGGGGAGATTCTGTAATTAGTGAAGACCGGGCTTTTGGGATTGCCCTTAACCATGCAGGTGTGTCATCTGCTGATGCTGCTTCTCCGGAAGTAAAACTGGATTACGACGATGATTATGGCCGGACGATCTATGAAGTGGAGTTTAAAATCGGCTCTGAAAAATACAGTTACGATATTGATCCTGC
>CADBQK010000279.1 GCA_902796775.1 uncultured Lachnospiraceae bacterium | reverse complement strand
CTTTCTGGGCAATGTCCCTCCAGTCATCATTAGACACATCCGGATTACGCACATCATCTGACAGCCCGGCAAAAGAAGTCTTAGATGCATCGAACTCATAGGTGTCGAAGTTCTTCATCTTCTTTGCCTCTGCGACCAGATACAGATCCACTACCAATCCGGCCTCCTTCAGCTCGGCTGCCTGCTCTGCCACAGTCACATCCAGATACATATCCTTATTAAGATCCAGATCGTCTGCACGGGCTTGCCTGGCTGGTATCGCCGTCAAGGTAAGTGCCAGGACCGCTGCCAGTATTGCGCCTGTCCTTTTTGCCTTTGTTACGACCAGCGCTTTTTTCCCTTTCATAAAATCCTCCTTATTTCGATGATCCCTGATCGGAATCAATAGTTCTCGTCAGCTCCCTGGCTGCTTCCATTGCCTGGGTTTTTCCGTGTATCTTGGGTTTCTTGTTTTTCCCGCTTGTTGTGATCAAAAGCAGGATCAACAGGATCAACAGGATCGGTGCCGCCACAAGCGGAGCTACAAACACAGGCTCAAGCTGCAATGCATCTGCTGTTACTCTTGCATCCCCGGCCAGAGTTTCGATCCGGTGTCCGCGGACAAGCAGCCTGTGTGTGTTTATACCATAAGGTGTACAGGTAACCAGGGTACAATAATCCTGGGCCGGATCGATCTGCAGATCCTGCATCTCCGTCGGAAGTACAATACGGATCTGATCGACCTCATACGTCAATGTACGGTCCAATACCTGGATCAGGAAAGTATCCCCTTCTACCAGCTGGTCGATATCCGAGAACAGCTTGGCAGACGGCAGACCCCGGTGGCCGGAAAGCACTGTGTGCGTCCCGATACCGCCGACCGGAAGGGATGTCCCCGGTATATGGCCAATAGCAGTCTGCAGTACCTCATCATCTATGCCGTGGTAGATCGGCAGGCTGATATTGATCTTGGGTATATCTATATACCCCATGATACCGGTTCCGGTGATATCCAGTATGGAATTGTATGTTGCAATCTCAGCATCTGACAAACTAAGACGGTTGCTGTTATGGAGAAGACTGACATTATAGGCCTCTGCATCAGACCAGATCCGGTCAAAATCCTCTCTGTCCATCATGGCAACCTGCTCTACGTACTTTGCGATCGATCTTGCCTGGTGAAAATTGTTCCACCAGTCGGCAAAGGACGGGTATGCAATAATGCAGCCGCCTGCAAGCATGATCAGAAAAAGGACGAGATTGACGATATTTACTTTCTTTTTCTTTTTCTTTTTTTTATTCTGTTTATTATCTAGACTCATATTTTATGAGGCAGTTATTGCCTTCCACTAAGATTTGTATGGCTCATGCTGTCTTCAAAACCGCCTCGCTGCTCCCCTCCAAATCCCGGGACCGCTTTTGCGTTTCCCTGCATGAAACAAAATGCATAATAAGTCAACTTAAAGAATAGCACATATTTCACGATTTCGCAACAGGAAAACCGCTTTGCATGCGCCTTACATACTATGCATATTGCATATAATACCATACATATTATAAGAAAACTTTTCTTTGATTGCACACTTATGGTTATCATCGCACACATTTTGCTTTTTCAGCATCACATGATGCGGTAACCGGTTAATTCCCAATGTATATGATTTATGATTCATCTTATTCATTATTACGCATCTAATTCATTTTCCGGTTGAAATAGTACTTCTGCGTGTTTTATACTGGATGAACTGATCAACATAGGGAAATGTCCAGATGCAGAAAATGATCCAAATATCCTGTTATTCATTGTACTTTTACTTTATACTATAACAGAAAAAAATGATCTTTCAAGCGATAGATTACATTTGTTTTACATTTTTATTAAATACCCGGAAGGAATCTGGTGATAAGAATGACAAGAACCAACAAAGCGGGAAAAAAAACAGGCAAATCCTTCACAGGTCTTCAGAAGAATGATATCTTTACCGTCCGGATCGATGATCTGTCGGCAGATGGAGCCGGGATCGGACATGCAGAGCCGGATGGCTTTACCGTCTTCATTAAAGATGCAATTCCCGGAGACGTGGTAAAAGCTAAACTGATGAAACGAAAAGCCAGCTATGGTTTTGCGCGCCTCCTTTCTCTGGAAAGTCTTTCTCCAGATCGTGTGCCGCCCGGATGCCCCGCAGCCAGACAGTGCGGCGGATGCCAGCTCCAGCATCTGGCCTATCCGGCCCAGCTCGCCTATAAAGAAAAGATGGTACAGAATAATCTGGCGAGGATAGGCGGTATCATGCCCTCATCTTATGAGTTCCTTCCAATCATTGGCATGGAAGACCCCTGGCACTATCGCAACAAAGCACAGTACCCGGTCGGGCCAGGCAAAGATGGAAAGCCGGTTATCGGATTCTATGCAGGCAGGACACATGATATTATTGACCTGACCCACTTTGCATCCCCATCCGGCTGCATGCTGCAGATGCCGGCGGGACAGCAGGTGCTGGATGTCTGCCGGGAGTGGATGGATTCGCATGGCATCCCTCCCTACGACGAAAAAAGCGGCAGCGGGCTGATCCGTCATATCCTGGTACGCAGCGGGCATACAAGCGGCGAAGTCATGGTCTGTCTGGTTGTCAATGGCGATTCCCTTCCCCATCAGGATGAACTGATCTGCGGACTGCGCCGGATCCCCGGCATAAAGAGCATCTGTATAAGCCCTAACAAAAGCAGAAACAATGTCATCATGGGCAGCAGGGCAGATTGTCTCTGGGGAGAGGCATACATTACAGACTGGATTGGTCCTGTCTGCTACCGGATCTCTGCGTTATCCTTCTTCCAGGTCAATCCCGTACAGACTGCCAGGCTTTATGAAACAGCTCTTTCCTTTGCGGACCCGGGACCTATGGATACAGTCTGGGATCTGTACTGCGGTATCGGTACGATTTCCCTTTTCCTTGCCCGCAAAGCAGGGCACGTATGGGGCGTGGAGATCATTCCCCAGGCAGTTGAGGATGCAAAGGCGAATGCTGCCCTGAATGGTATCACCAATGCCGGCTTCTTTTGCGGAAAGGCTGAAGATCTGGCTGGAAATGCTCTCTCTATTCCTAAACCGGACGTTATCGTTGTTGACCCTCCCCGCAAAGGGTGCGACGCTTCCCTGCTGGACTTCATTGCGGCCCAGTCACCCTCCCGGATCGTATATGTTTCCTGCAGCAGTGCCACCCTCGCCAGAGACCTGAAAATACTGGCGCTAAAAGGTTACCGGCCCAGGAAAATACGCTGCTGCGACATGTTCCCCCATACTATTCACGTGGAGACTGTGGTCCTTCTGTCACAGGAAGATAATGCGTAGTGTCACAAATGAATAAAAGCCGGGAAGATGCATAAATCCAAAAAGGTACTTACATCTATGAAGATAGACGATAAGGTGCATAAGGATACGTCTAAATCTCCGGAAAAGCATGCAAGAAGACAAGTCAGATCACTATCGCCGATTTGCCTGATCCCTGCATAAAAGAACTGCTCCGCTGCAGAATCCCGCAGCGGAGCAGTTCTTTTAAATATTGGAACAG